>JABABO010000121.1 GCA_014238195.1 Kordiimonadaceae bacterium
GATATTATTTATAGCTGGGACGGCGAGGAAATTTCTGACACTCGGTCGCTTCAGCGCAGTGTGGCCCGCACCACGGTTGGCAAGCCTGTTAAGTTGAAAATCATTCGCGACGGTAAGGAAATGACTATTCCTTTAACGACAGGTGAAATGGCAAGCGAGGAAAAAGCAGAAGGTGATGACAAGGAGCGCAGTGAACGCCGCCGTGAGTTTGGTGAGCGTGAACGTGTTGAGGGTATGGAACTTGCGCCTTTAAATAATGATGTTCGTAGCCGCTTCCGCATTAGTGAAGATGTTGAAGGTGTTGTTGTTTTACGGGTGTCTCGGAACTCTATAGCTGCGCGGGCTGGTATTCGCTCTGGCACTGTGATCTTACGGGTGAACCAAAACCGTGTGAAAGACCCAAGTGATGTGCTGGAAGAAATTGAAGCCGCACGAAATGAGGGCAGGGCGAGTGTTCTTCTTCTGGTTAACATACGTGGAAACACAGTTCACATCCCACTTCGCATCCGCCAAGATGTCGAAGAGGACGAGAAGGAAGATAACCGCGACTAAGCGGGCTTTTCATAAGATAAAAATAAAAGCCGAGGTTTGCATCTCGGCTTTTTCTATGACGATGTCAGGTAGAATGCCTAGATATTTAGATGATTAATTACTGCACACGAACTCATTGCGTTTATAGCCTTGGAAAAACAACAGTGCTGTCAAGTCACTGTGTTTGATGCTGGTGTCGGCAGCGATTTCTGCCATAGGGTGAGCATGGTAGGCAATACCTAAGCCCGCTGCTTGAATCATAGGGATATCATTGGCACCGTCACCAACTGCGATAATGTCTGTTGTTTTTAGCCCACGTTTGTCCTTTAAGCCTTTTAGTGTGGCCAGTTTTGTATTTGCATCACAAATCGGTGGGACAACCATGCCTGTTAACTTGCCATTTTCAATTTCCAGAACATTAGCGCGGTGCAGATCGAAACCAACTTCATCAGCGACGCGGCCAGTGAAATATGTGAAACCGCCTGAAACTAAGGCAGTATATCCACCGTTTGCAGTCATTGTCCCGATTAAGTCTTTAGCACCAGGTGTGAGCGTCACACGCGTATCGTAGCACGTGTTAAGCATAGTTTCGTCCAGCCCCCTTAAAAGCGCTACGCGTTCCCTTAAGGCCTCGCTAAAATCAAGCTGCCCACGCATTGCAGCTTCGGTAATGACGGATACTTTAGCTTTAATTCCTGCAAAATCAGCCAGCTCATCAATACATTCAACGGTAATGATCGTGCTGTCCATATCGGCCAGAAGCAATTTTTTACGGCGCCCATTAGCCTTTTGTATATACCAATCAGCTTCTAATGAATGTAATAAGCTCATTGCGGCATTGGTTTTTGTATCAAAAAATATATCCCAAGCTTCGCCAGTACTTAAGGGAATAATTTCAGAGTTTTGGAGGCTTGAAGCCACTTTTTCTATGTCATGATCCTTGATAAGGGTGTTATCAGGGTTAACAATGATTGTCAGAACCATACGCATAGCTATTTTTCTCGTTTTGGAGTTATAGAATGAATCGCACACTCTTTATTGCAGGTCCGACCGCTAGCGGCAAGTCATCGCTGGCGATAAAGTTAGCACGTGACCATAATGGGGTGATTATTAATGCTGATAGTATGCAGGTTTATGATGGTTTGCGTATTATTAGTGCGCGTCCAAGCCAAAATGATGAAGCAGACGTAGAACACCAATTATATGGCACTATAGACCCGAGTATCGCTTACAACACAGTAGACTGGGTAGACGATGCCATTATACATGTAAATCATGCGTGGGATCGGGGCAAATTGCCCATTATTGTAGGGGGAACGGGCCTGTATTTTAAAGCACTGCTGGACGGAATGGCTGAAATCCCAGATATACCGATGGCTATACGCACAAAAATACGGGCTGAAATTGCTGAAAATGGTGCTGCAGCAGGGCATAAACGGCTATCTGCGCTTGACCCTGACACGGCTGCACGTTTGAAACCCAATGACGGGCAACGTATAGCCAGAGCTCTGGAGGTGCAAATAGCCACTGGAAAATCCATCACAGCTTGGCATCAAGAAACTAAGCGGGGACCCTTAGCAGCGCTTGATGACGCTGGATGCATTATTAAAATATTACTCGATTGGCCGCGGGAACATCTGTATGAACGCTGCAATATGCGGTTTGATAGGATGCTTGATCAAGGTGGCCTTGAAGAAGTGCGCGCGTTGGTTGGACGGGGGTTAGACTTTAACTTACCAGCTATGCGGGCGCTAGGAGTGCCGACACTGGCAGCATTTTTGCGCGGCGAAGTCGGTTTTACGGAGGCAGTCAATAACAGCAAACAACAAACACGGCGTTTTGCTAAACGTCAGTTAACCTTTTTTCGTAACCAGTTTTCAACATGGAAAAGCTTAAATGCGCAACAAATGGAAAGTATGTTAGCAATAATAAATAATAAAATATCTTAAATAACGGTTGACTGTGTAATATTCATAAACTAAAACAGCTGCGAATGGCTTGGGTTAAGATAAATTTTATGAGGTGCATCGCACCTTTTATAAGTTTTTTGTATCCATAAGGTTAAAGATTTGATATGTCGCAGCCCTTATACCCTTAAAATGTCTTTTAAGGGGCATAGGTATGGGCATAGAACTGCAAAGTAAAAAATGATGACAAATTCAGCCGCATCGACAACTGGCACAGAACCCCTTGAAATGCTTAGTGGGGCACAAATGCTGCTGCGGGCCTTAACCGACTTGGGTGTTGATAAAATTTTTGGTTATCCAGGCGGTGCTGTCTTGCCGATCTATGACGAAATTTTTAAGCAAGAGAAAATCGAGCATATTCTAGTGCGTCATGAACAAGGCGCTGCACATGCTGCCGAAGGCTACGCGCGTTCAACAGGTAAACCTGGTGTTGTTCTGGTGACCAGTGGGCCTGGTGCCACAAACACAGTGACAGGCTTGACTGATGCCATGCTGGACAGCATCCCTATCATTTGTATAACAGGCCAAGTAGCACGCCATCTTATCGGCACTGACGGATTCCAAGAGGCCGATACTGTAGGGATTACCCGCCCCTGTACCAAGCATAATTACTTGGTGAAAGACACAGCAAAATTACCTGATATTATTCATGAAGCTTTTTATGTGGCAACAAACGGTCGTCCAGGCCCTGTTGTGATTGATATACCCAAAGATATTCAGGTTGAAAAGGCACCGTACAAAGTTTCCAAACATACCGAACACCGAACTTATAAGCCGACTGTGGTTTGTGATGAAAATGCTGTGCGTAAGGCTGTTGATGCGCTTTTGACTGCTAAGCGCCCGATCATTTATGCTGGGGGTGGCGTGATAAATTCAGGACCACATGCGTCTAAATTGCTCACTGAATTTACTAAGTTAACGGGTTTTCCTATTACAAGCACGTTGATGGGTCTGGGTTGCTATCCTGCCAGTGATAAACAGTTCCTTGGAATGCTTGGAATGCACGGAACGTGGGAGGCTAACCACGCGATGCATGACTGTGACGTTATGTTGGCGATTGGTTCGCGCTTCGATGATCGAGTGACAGGTGATACGGAGCGCTTTTCACCAGGGTCTACTAAAATCCACGTTGATATTGATCTATCCAGTATCAACAAAAATATTTTTGTTGATATCCCAGTTGTTGGTGATGCTGCGAATTTTTTGGAGCGTGTTTTAAAAATTTGGAAGGCTGAACAGTGCTCAGAAAAGCAGTCTGATTTATCCCTTTGGTGGGAACAAATTACCAATTGGCGGGCGATTAAATGCCTTGAATATATAGACTGCGATGACGCTATTATGCCACAAAAAGCCTTAGAGCGTTTGCACGCGCTGACCGTTGACCGTGATCCCATTATTTCCACAGAAGTGGGACAACACCAAATGTGGGCGGCACAGTTCCTTGGATTTGATCGTCCAAATCGATGGCTAACAAGTGGTGGTCTTGGAACGATGGGATATGGCTTGCCTGCTGCCATCGGTGCTCAAATAGCGGATCGCAGCCGTTTATGTATTGATGTCGCTGGCGAAGCTTCAATCCAGATGAATATTCAGGAACTTTCGACAGCCATTCAATATAATTTGCCAGTGAAGATTTTTATTTTGAATAATGAATATATGGGTATGGTTCGTCAGTGGCAGCATTTGAATTATGAAGGTCGCTATTCTCAAAGCTATACAGCGGCGTTACCTGATTTTGTAGCCCTTGGAGAAGCCTATGGTTGGAAAGGCTTACGCGTGAGCGATCCTGCGAAATTGGATGAGACAATTCAGCAAATGATTGACTATGATGGGCCTGTTATTGTTGATTGTCGTGTTGTGAAATTGGCGAATTGTTTCCCCATGGTGCAATCAGGTGCCGCACATAATGAAATGTTGCTGGCAGGGGATGATATTGGTGGACAAAAAGATGACGAAGCTTTAGCGCTTGTTTAAAGGATCAAGACCATGAAAGATCAAGGACCAATCGCCAAACACACTATTAGTGCCATTGTTGACAATGAAGCAGGTGTTTTGGCCCGTGTTATTGGCTTATTTTCTGGCCGAGGTTATAATATTGAAAGCCTTACAGTCGCGAGTGTTGACGAAACAAAAGCACGGTCCCGCATTACTGTGGTGACCAAAGGAACGCGAATGGTCATTGAGCAAATCAAAGCTCAACTGGACCGTTTGGTCCCTGTACACAAGGTCGCTGACTTAACCATCGAAGGCTCGTTCGTATCCCGTGAATTGGCGCTTGTAAAAGTTTGCGGCGAAGGAGAAATGCGGGTGGAAGCACTACGCATTGCCGATGTCTTCCGCGCGAGCGTCGTGGATAGTACGCGGACAAGCTTTGTGTTTGAATTGACAGGTGCATCAGATAAGCTCAATGCTTTTATTGACTTAATGCGGGACTTGGGCCTAGTTGAAGTCGCTCGTACAGGCGGTGTTGCTTTGTCGCGGGGTAAAACAGGATTATAGTATCAGTAAGTTAAAAACAGTGATTAAAGACATAACTAAAAACATTTAATGGAAAACTCATACACTATATTAAAGGAAGAAAAATGCGTGTTTATTACGATAATGATGCAGATATTAATTTGATAAAAGACAAAACAATTGCTGTGGTTGGCTATGGTAGTCAAGGCCATGCGCACGCTCAAAATTTACGTGATAGCGGTATTAACCGGGTGGTTATTGCACTGCGTGAAGGTTCGGGGACTCGCGCTAAGGCATCAGGCGCTGGTTTTGAAGTTATGACAGCATCTGAGGCCGCTAAAGTTGCTGATATGGTGATGGTCTTAGCCCCAGACGAGCACCAAGCTGATCTTTATGCTGACGAGCTTGCAGGCAATTTGAAAGAAGGTGCTGTGTTGATGTTCGCGCACGGCCTGAATATTCATTTTGGCTTGATTGAAGCCCGCAAAGACCTAGACGTCGTTATGGTTGCCCCAAAAGGCCCTGGTCATACGGTTCGTAATCAATATGAAATTGGTGCAGGTGTGCCGTGTTTGGTCGCAGTGCAACAAGATACAAGCGGAAAAGCCCATGATCTTGCCCTTGCTTATGCGTCTGCCATCGGTGGCGGGCGTTCTGGTATTATTGAAACTAACTTCCGCGAGGAATGTGAAACTGACCTGTTCGGTGAGCAAACCGTATTGTGCGGCGCGTTGATCGAGCTAGTCAATATTGGTTTTGAAACATTAGTTGAAGGCGGCTATGCCCCAGAAATGGCATATTTTGAATGTTTGCATGAGCTAAAGCTTATTGTTGATCTGATTTATCAGGGCGGTATCGCAAATATGAATTATTCAATTAGTAATACTGCTGAATATGGTGCTTATAAGTCTGGCCCGCGTTTGATTACAGCTGAGACAAAAGCTGAAATGAAACGCATTTTAGCGGATATTCAGGAAGGCCGTTTTGTGAAAGACTTTATTTTGGATAATAAAGCTGGTAGCCCTGAATTAAAAGCTCACCGTAATATCGCAGCCCGCCGCCCGATTGAAGAAGTGGGGACGCGTCTGCGCGGTATGATGCCTTGGTTACAAGAGGGCGGCCTTGTGGACAAATCCAAGAATTAAACGTACCTTGATCATTAGAGTGAGTTGCTGATAAGTCATCATATTGAATAAGGCTATTCGCAGCTCACTCACTGTATATTTGGGCGTTACGAAGACCAATAGTCTTTGATTAGATGTGGTTTAGCGTCATGCGTTTATAAAGCTTTGAAAAAATCGTTGCCTTTGTCATCAACCACGATGAAGGCTGGGAAGTCAACCACATCGATCTTCCAAACGGCTTCCATCCCCATTTCTTCAAAATCAAACACTTCAACATTTTTGATGTTATTAAGGGCTAAAATAGCGGCAGGCCCGCCGATGGAGCCAAGATAAAAACCACCATGTTCTGCACAAGCTTTGGTCACGGCCTTTGACCGATTGCCCTTAGCAAGGCTAATCATACTGGCCCCCAGTGCTTGAAAGGGTTCAACATAACTATCCATACGACCTGCAGTGGTTGGGCCAAAGCTGCCTGATGCATAACCCTTGGGCGTTTTGGCTGGTCCCGCATAATAAATAATATGATCCTTGAAATAGCTTGGCATTTCGCCGCCGTCTTCAACCATTTTGAGAATACGTGCATGGGCCATATCACGGGCGACGATAATTGTTCCTGTTAGGGCAAGTCGGGTTTTAATGGGATACTGGGTAAGCTCAGCAAGAATGTCAGCCATGGGGCGGTTTAAATTCACACCGACGACAGTTTCACTGAGGCTATCGTTTTCTATTTCTGGTAAAAACTGAGCAGGATCAGTTTCAAGCGCTTCTATGAATAGACCATCCTTGGTGATTTTAGCCTTTGCTTGACGGTCGGCAGAACAGCTTACACCAATACCAACGGGTAAACTTGCCCCGTGGCGTGGCAGCCGGATCACACGCACATCGTGACAGAAGTATTTACCACCAAATTGTGCCCCCAGACCCATACCCTGTGACATTTTATGGATTTTTGTCTCCATTTCAATATCACGGAAGGCGCGGCCTGATTTGTCACCAGATGTGGGCAAAGTGTCATAATCACGCGCACTTGCCTTTTTAACTGTTGCTAGGTTTTGCTCTGCGCTCAAGCCACCGATCACCACAGCTAAGTGATAGGGGGGACAGGCGGCAGTGCCAAGGGTTTTGATTTTCTCGTCCAAAAATTCCAACATTTTATCTTCACGTAAAGTAGCAGGGGTTTGCTGGTATAAAAATGTTTTATTCGCCGAACCGCCGCCCTTTGCCATAAATAAAAAGTGATACTCGTTGCCTTTATCAGTATATAAATCAATTTGCGCTGGGGCATTGGTTTTTGTGTTTACTTCCTCAAACATACTGAGCGGTGCCATCTGACTGTACCGTAAATTCGTTTCCGTATATGTTTTGACGACACCATCGGTAAGCGGTGCAGCGTCATCACCGTTAGTCCAAACATATTGCCCCTTTTTTCCGACGATGATTGCTGTGCCAGTATCTTGGCAACTTGGTAAAACCCGTCCCGCAGCAATATTCGCATTTTTTAAAAGCTCTCGGGCGACGAAACGGTCGTTGTCAGAGGCTTCATCGTCCTCAAGAATGGTCGCAAGCTGCTTTAAATGACTGCGGCGCAGCAAGTGTGCAATATCAGCCATCGCTGTGCTCGCCAGTAAAGACAGGCCTTCATCTTCAACCTTTAGGATTTTTTGACCCTCAACATTCAGTTCAGAGACATGGGCGCTGGTGATTTTGCGATACTGTGTTGTATCATCACCTATTTGGAATAATTTAGAGTAAGTAGTGGGCGTTTTTTGGTCAACCATGTCTTTGCCTTATGTCTTAAATCTAGATTGTAATGTCACATTTGCACTGTGGTATCTTTGTTTTCAAGGGTAATCTTAACACCTTGCAGCAAGTACGCTGTTATATAATTTGATATCATCCTGATTGAGCTCATTAAAAAGCGCAAGTGTTTCAGAATCTATCATATCGTCTGGTTTGGTTTTATAGTGCCCTACATTCTTGGTTATCATTGGTATTTCAAAACCAAGATACTGGGCTAATTTCGGTAAATCTTCATCCAAATGTTCCGTTAAACCTATAAATCCAACTTTATCTAAATTTAAATTCTGAACAAATTGGCTTTGCAGATTAATTAGATACTTACGTTTGATGAACTCCTTCAGACTACCCGTTTCATTCTGATGGGATCGTGCATGATTATAATGCGAAAGTAACCGTTTAAGGGGGTGTCTTAAAAATGTTATAAAGTATTCGTCTTTGAAAAAGGGTTGATATTTTTGTGCTTTAAAATGGCCTGCGAGAAGTAAATGCTTATTTTGAAAAACACTTGCCATATTTTGATCAGCATGTGCAAGTTTGTTCTTTGGTTTCATGAGATGAAGGTATTTTTGGGTCGTTAATGGTTGCCTCGGACCATACTCGAAGACGCGTTCATAATTAGGTGGCGCAGCATTTGTTATGGCATCTCTTAAAGCTGTTCCCGCAGTTTTGGGAATGTGCATAAACAAAATATGTTGAGGGTATATGCTCTTTTTCTTTAAAAATTTACCGAAAAGCTGCGCCATAAAAGCGTCCTATTTTTTCCGAAAAGTATCAAGCGTGACAACATTATCAGTATTTTGATCTGATACAGTCTTTGGCTGCCCTTGACTATCGCCGTCCTTTAAAATGAGCATTGGTGATTCATTTTCGGCGACAACTGGGGATGTCTCCAATGCAGGACTGTCGTCAGTGGTATCCCCTAAGTCTTGCAAGTTTTCTTCTAAATCTTCATCAGGAAATTGCAAGGCAAATTGGACCGATGGATCCACAAAGCCGACAATAGCTTCAAATGGTATTACCAATAGTTCAGGGTTGTGATTAAAAGATAAGCCGACCTCAAAGTATGTGTCTTCGACCTTTAAACCCCAGAATTTATGTTGGAGCACAATGGTCATTTCATCTGGAAAGCGTTCAATCAAATGATCGGGTATATCTACGCCCTCAAAGTTGGTTTTAAAGGCGATATAAAAGTGATGATCCCCTTTCATGCCATCTTTAGCGGTTTCAGTCAGCACAGATTTTACAACATAACGCAGGGCTTCTTGTACTTTTGCATCATAATCAATCAGGGAATCGGTCATCTTATCCTCAATTACACTTTATTTACGTTGCTAGGGTTTACCACTATTTAGTTCAGTTATATAGCGGTGTGATGTTATGTAAAAGATTAAAGCAAAAAAAATGATTAATGTGTCAAAATATTTATATCGACTGTGTTTTTGTTGGTTCAATAACTTGATATTATGAGAGCATACAACTCACTTTAGCCATAGATTTTCTGTAATTCTGGATAATCACTAAGGCGTTTTTCACAATATTCTGCCAGTGCAGCTTTTGTTTCTTCCCCCACACTGGATGGATCGCCTGAGACAACATTTTTATCCTTTTGGGGCATAGAGCCCTGTGATGTAATTGTTACTCCCAGACATTTACAAAGCCTTTGCATTTCTTTATTATGGTGCAGCAATAAATCCTCATATTGCATGAGACAGATGGCATCACTTTCTTTTGCTAGCTGTAAGTACCCCAAGACATGATATGCCCAACGATCAAAATAATTTGCATAGGACTGTGTCTGATATCGCATGGACTGCCCTGCAGGGCTAGCCCTGCATAAATCAAGCGGTGTAGAAGTGTCAGGACCTTCAAAAAAATGTTTGTTATATTTTTTTAAAAATCGCCAATAAGATAAGAAAACATCTCTGGGATGCCTATGGATATAGGCGACTTTTAAACTGCCCTTAATCGCTTTTTGAAACATCCAAGCAGGGTGATGGCTTTTTATGATGCTAGCGGCGCAATATTGTGCGCCATTTACATTAATTTTGGCTAATCCTTCGGTAAATTTGGCGACACTTGATTGCGAATAGAAATTTACAAGGCCGCCAAAAGGAACAAGGTCAAAATTTATAATGGGATTAGATGTATAATCGCTATAATTGGCGA
>JABABO010000025.1 GCA_014238195.1 Kordiimonadaceae bacterium
CCCTGAAGATCGATGAAGACCTAGGCCGCAAGGAAGGCATGGCAAACAATTATACTAGCCTTGGGACTGTCTACCGACCCCGTGGGGACTTGGACGGGGCCGTTGCCATGTATAAGAAAGCCCTGAAGATATTTGAAGACCTAGGCCGCAAGGAAGGCTTGGCAGTCAATTATGGTAACCTTGGGACTGTCTATCAAATCCGTGGGGACTTGGACGGGGCCGAAGTCCTGTATAAGAAAGCCCTAGCGATCAATGAAGACCTAGGCAGCAAAGAAGGCATGGCAAATCAGTATGCTAACCTTGGGTTACTCTATCAAACCCGTGGGGACTTGGACAGGACGCGGCAAGCATGGCAAACGGCACGGGCGCTGTTTGATGACATTGGTATGCAGCATATGGTGCAACAAATGGATGAATGGCTTGCCAAACTGGATGAATAACAGTGTTTCTGTCATGCTGAATTTAGTTCAGCATCCATGAGTGGTTGAAGCCTGTGTTTGTCTTATGGGGTGAATGGACCCTGAATCAAGTTCAGGGTGACGGTTCGGATTCAGGGTGATGATTGGACTGTTTAGGGTGGCGAAATATCCCGTCACCCAATCACTGTGGTATTTGGCAGCGCGGAGCGCGGGCGACACGGGGGCCAGAAAACAAAGTAATCATGCGCCAGCCTAAACAACTGCGCCACTGGATACCAATTTTCATCGGTATGACGGTGTTTCGGTCATGCTGAACTTGGTTCAGCATCCATTAGTGGTTAGGGCCTGTGTTTGCCTTAAAAGGTAATGGACCCTGAACCAAGTTCAGGGTGACGGCTGGGGTTCATGTATGACGTTAAGGGTCATGTATGACACAAGGGTTCACGGTCGCCGTAAATCAACATGCTAAACGTCATCAGGGCGCGGGCTGTTCCCCACGCCAGCGCGGGCAAGAATAGACTGGGCGCTTTCAGCAGAATTTTTACCACGCCCTTCAAAATAGCGTTTAGCGGCTTTGTCGGCAGCGACTTTACTGGACAGGGCATTAGCAATCAGTTGGTTTAAGCTTTGGCCTGTGGCGCGGGCCAGATCTGTTGCTTCAGCTTTTAAATCATCGGGGATTCTCAGGGCAAAATTAGCCATTATATATCCTTTCTATACACTATTTTGAGCTATAAATTGGGCGGGGCGCACGATGTCGATGCCAAACAGATCCGCCCCTGCCTTCATGTCTTTCACATTGAACGAAATAATCGTCTTTATTTGGCCATTCACCGCTGCCTCGATGACCAAATCATCGTCAGGGTCCCTTGCAACAGGTCGCCAATTATAATGCAATCCAATAGGCTTGATCAACAAAGCCAGGTCATCAAGAATGTCTATGACCTCCTGCCTTGTAAGCTGTGCGCGTTGCAGGATGGCATCACGGGTCAAAACAGCTTCATATTCCATAAAAAGCGGAACCGAACACCCCGCGTTTAATTTTTGGTCCAGTATCATCAACAATAGCTGTCTGGACTTGCCCGTAGCACTGCAAAAAGCCGCGACCATAACATCAGTATCAATCAAAACAGTTTTCATGTGTGATATTATATACAATATCATAATAAAGTCAATCACCCAGTGCCGCTGGATACCGATTTTCATCGGTATGACGCTTAGGGGTTCAGGGTGACGATTGGGTGTTCTGTGTGCCGATCACATACGGCTTGAATGTAAAGACCGCTTCCCCCACTGCATCATTGACGGCGCTGAACACCATTTGCAGCGGTTGCAGCTCGTTCCGCGCCCAGACCTCAGCCGCGTCAGACGGGCTACCAAAGCCGCCAGTGTTTTTGGGGATAAGGCCCAGCAACTGCGGCGGAATACGGTGCATGGCCAAAATATCATTCATGGTAATATCCTTGATGTTTAAAAATTCATCCTTGGCGGTGACTTCGCTGATCGGCATAATCTTTAAGCCGTCTTTGTCGCCGCCAGGGCTGTACATAAACATATTCTTGAAATTACCTGGCCCTTTGGCATCCTCTAGCGCTTTGCGGGTTTTTGTAACGTCTTCTTGGCTCATCTGCGGGTCGGTTAGATACATGATAAAGCCCGCGTGGCTGCCGTTTTCATAATATTTACGGCGAAACAGCGTTGCCGCTTCATTGAGCAGTGCCGATTGCAAGGCCGCCAAATATTCAGGCATGCCGTATATTTCTTGGGTCAAGTCTGGCGTGCGGATATGGATAATTTCCCCAACTTCAAAAACGACATCGTGCGGCTGGGCCTGCAAAACATAGCGGTTTTCTTGGCGCAAGCGGCGCATATGCACCCCCAACACGGGCCGCAGCTTGATCACCCCCCCCAGCTTATTTTTAATCACCTGCACATAAGCGTTGCCCAGCACAAGATAATCCTGCACCAGTTGCAGCGCGTCAAAATGGCTGATCAAGGGGTGTGGCTGCATGCAGCTGACCAACACATTGCGCTTAAACTGAACCGCGCTGGTATGATGTTGGTTGCCATTATATAATTTTGCCAAATAGGTCGGCTGAATCGCAGGGGTGTAACGGTCGCCCGACGCCTGAACCTGCATCAGGTCAATGAAATCAATACCGCTTAACACTGGTGTCGGTTCACCAAAGGTAAAAATTTCCGCCTTGGCTTTTTGGCCAGCCTTACTGGTGTCTGTAGCTTTACTGTCTTCTGTAATCTGGGTGTTATCTGGGTCTTTTGACATTAGTATATATCCACAAATGATGTTCGTTGATCGCTGGAGCCACCCACACCCGCCAGGGCCACCCCTTCAAAGGCGTGCATAATCGCCCAAGCCGTATCGGCGTGGCCTGTGCTTTGGGTGCGCGATGCTTTGAATGTTGTGGCATTGCCGCTGGTGGTGGTGGTTTTCTTGATGGTCATAAAGGCCGAAGCGATGGATTTTCTGCCGCCGTCCCACAGTATGCCAGCCCCGCGAACCAGTTGCATCAAGCGCAGCACAAGGCGGCTTTTGACCTCGACATTATAAGTAATCTTCACAGCGCGGGGGAAAAATTTAGCCACCATTTCATAAACCCCAAGGCCGATACCACTGGCATCAATGGCGATTTTTTCCACATTATACCGCGTGGTCAGGTCTTTTATTTTCTTGGCCTGGGCTTCAAAATCCAAATTCTGCCACGAAAATGTTTCCAGCACGCGGTACGGCATATTGGCGCCCAGCCCCGCGTCTGGCGGCGCAATGACGGCTAGGCTGGCGTTATCGCGGCTGCGACTGGGGTCA
>JABABO010000173.1 GCA_014238195.1 Kordiimonadaceae bacterium
AGCATAAAAACTCAAAATAATGGTACTGTGCAGGCAGACTTATTCATAGACTGCACAGGTACGGCTTCTCTTTTACTGGGCGGTGCACTTGGTGTAGATTTCATTGACCGCAGTGATGTGTTGTTCTGTGACCGTGCTTTGGCTGTACAAGTCCCGTATAATGATATGAACTGTCCTGTGGCTACGCACACAATTTCAACTGCGCACAGTGCTGGTTGGACATGGGATATTGGGCTAACAAACCGCCGTGGTATTGGCTATGTCTTTTCTAGCAATCATTTAAGCGAAAGTGAAGCTGCTAAAACCCTTATGGGTTATGTTGGTCGTGATCTTGATAGATTGAACCCTCGGCTCTTAAAAATTAACATTGGTCACCGTGCGGAATTTTGGCGTAAAAACTGTATTGCGATTGGTATGTCGGCTGGCTTTTTGGAACCCCTTGAGGCATCGGCGCTGATGATGGTTGAAACGGCGGCCATCATGTTGGCTGATGGTTTTCCGTATAACAAAGATTCCATAGCTTTCGCCGCTAAGCGGTTTAATGCCAGTCTTGACTATCGCTGGGATCGCATTATTGATTTTTTGAAATTGCACTATGTTCTTAGCCGGCGCAAGGAACCTTTCTGGCAAGATCACCGTGTGAATGCGTCTATCCCAGCTTCGTTGCAAGAGCGCATGGATTATTGGCAGTACTCGTCCCCAACGGATTTGGATTTCACGCACATCGGTGAACTTTTTCCTGCGGCCAGCTACCAATTTATTTTATGCGGTATGGGCGCAGTCCCAAAGTTAGACGTAAATCAAATTACTGGGCCAGATAAACGTATGTACCAATCTGTGATGGCTGGTAAATTGAAGGCGGCTGATCGTGCAATGAGGGAACTGCAAAACCATCGCCAGTTACTTGATAAAGTGAACGAGTTTGGCTTTCAGACAATTTGATGAGAATAAACAGCGACTATAGCCAAATGCGGTGAATTTTGATCACCTTATTTAGCTATTAATCTTCGTGTCGGTTCGACTTATCAATAAATAATGAAATCATTATTCATTGGTCTCGCTATAGCATCCAACATAGTCTTTCACAGCTTGGCGTTCAGCTTCGCTCATGTGTAATCCAAGCTTTGATCTGCGCCATAGGATGTCTTCCGCGGTGATGGCCCATTCATGAGTTTTCAAAAATTCAATTTCGCGTGCATATAAACCTGCACCAAAATCTTGCCCCATATCTTTTAAGTTTGTCACACCGCCGAGCAGATCAAACACGCGTGTGCCATAAGAACGGGCTAAGCGGTCGTGAACATGGTTGGGAAGCCACGGTGCTTTTAAGCGCAATTCAGCCTTAAAATCATCAAAAGCGCGGGTTGGGTCTTGCCAATGACCAAGGTCACCACCCGGCAAGCTTACGGTTCCAGTCCAACCTTTTTTGCGAAAGCCCATAATTGGGGCAAGCTTGGCAAGGGCATCTTCTGCTAACCGCCGATATGTGGTGATTTTACCGCCAAAGACGCTTAATATCGGTAGGGAGCCATCTTGTGTATCAATTTCTAGTACATAATCACGTGTGGCTTGTGAGGCTTCTGAGGTGCCGTCATCATAAAGTGGGCGTACCCCTGAATAGCTCCATACCACATCCGATGGGATAATATCCTGTTTAAAATACGTGGAAGCCAACATACACAGATAATCTACTTCAGTGCTATCGGCCTCAGCTTTCGAAGGGTCTGTTTTATAAGGGGTATCAGTTGTGCCAATCAGTGTGTAATTATTTTCATAGGGGATCGCAAATATAATGCGATTATCACCGCTTTGGAACGTATAAGCGCGGTCATGATTATATAATTTAGGAACAATGATATGGCTGCCTTTTACCAATTTTGTTTTGCTCGTGCTTGGTTTGGCTCTGGCACATGCGTCAAGTGCCTCCGTCACCCAAGGCCCCGCAGCATTAACAATGGCTTTTGCTATGATCTGGCCTTCTTTGCCATCTGGACCGATGACAGAAATTTTCCAATGATTACCCTCGCGTTTTGCACTGGTGAACGTGTGCCGCGTTAAAATCTGAGCGCTTTGCTCGAATGCGCTGATAGCGTTTAGGACTACTAGGCGTGCATCATCGACCCAGCAATCTGAATATTCAAAGCCTTTGACAAAACCTTCATGCAGGGGTGTGCCTAGCGGGCTGCCTGTGAATTTTACAGATTTTGAAGCCGGTAAAAGTTTGCGTCCACCAATATAATCATAAATAAATAAACCAATCCGCAAGATAAATGCGGGTCGCAGTTCCTTATGAAATGGCAATAAAAAGCGTAACGGACGGATCAGATGCGGGGCTATTTTCCAAAGCCGTTCACGTTCTTGTAAAGATTCGCGCACCAGGCCAAATTCATAATGTTCGAGATACCGCAATCCCCCATGAATGAGTTTGGAGCTGTTAGACGATGTTGCAGACGCAAGGTCATTTTTTTCCACTAGAATGACTTTAAGGCCCCGCCCAGCAGCATCACGTGCAATACCAACACCGTTAATGCCGCCGCCAATAATAAATAAGTCGCATGTATCGCTCATATCGTTATTATTCCATAACAGTTAGCCAAAACTTCAGTCCTTTTTCGCGTTAGAAAAACGCCTGAAGCGTTTGTTCATGATATTATTTTTAAGCAAAAACTAGAAAATTGCTTGTAGTTTAATATCATTTATATGATAAATAAAGTATGTTCAATTTTATTATAGGACACGCAGTATGTTCAGTCAGATAAGGAACAAACAATTGATCGCGATTTTGCGCGGTGTTTGTCCGACCAAAGTACTTGATGTTGCAGCTGTCCTTGTTGAAGCAGGTATTCATATTATCGAAGTGCCGTTAAATTCGCCTGAACCTTTGATATCAATCGCAAAGCTGGCTAACGCTTACGGGGAAAATATTATGATTGGTGCGGGGACAGTTCTGAATACGAATAGCGTGGACGCGGTTCACCGTGCGGGTGGGAAACTCATAGTGTCCCCGAATGTTGATAAGGCAGTCATTAAGCGAACCAAAGAATTAGCGATGGTCTCTGCCCCTGGTTTTGCAACACCAACAGAAGGGTTTGCAGCCATAGACGCGGGTGCTGATATATTAAAAATGTTTCCAGCGGGCAGTTTTGGCGCTAGTTATCTTAGCGCGATAAAAGCTGTTTTGCCAAACAATAAACCTGTTTATGCCGTCGGTGGTGTAGGCCCCGCAGAAATGCAAGATTTTGTAACAGCGGGGGCTAGTGGCTTTGGTTTGGGATCAAATTTGTTTCAGCCATCACTAACACTAAAAGATATTCGCTCCCGTGCTGTTCATGCCGTTGCAGCCAGTCATGCTGCCTTTTCTGAGAGATAGTTTATGCGTAAAGATAAAGTTCAACTTCGCAGCCGCGAGTGGTTTGATAACCCTGATGACCCTGGGATGACGGCCCTGTATCTGGAACGCTATTTGAACTTTGGCTTGACTGTGGAAGAATTGCAATCTAATCGGCCCATCATTGGTATTGCTCAAACGGGTTCGGACTTAACACCGTGTAATCGCCATCATATGACACTTGCGTCGCGGATCGCAGATGGCATCCGCGATGGTGGTGGGATTCCAATGGAATTTCCTGTGCATCCTATCCAAGAAACAGGTCGCCGCCCTACAGCAGCGTTGGACCGTAATTTGCAAGCGATTTCCTTAATAGAAATTTTGCATGGTTACCCGCTTGATGGTGTTGTGGTTACGACAGGGTGCGATAAAACCACACCAGCGATGTTGATGGGGGCTGCCAGTGTCAATCTGCCAGCCATTGCTTTAAATGTTGGTCCGATGTTAAATGGGAATTATCTTGGGCGCTGTGTGGGAGCTGGCACAGTTATTTGGCAAGCGCGCCAGTTGCTTGCCAAAGGTAAGATTGATTATAAAGACTTTATGGATATGGCTGCTGGCTCTGCACCTTCTGCGGGCCATTGTAATACAATGGGAACGGCACTGACCACCAACAGCTTGGCTGAGGCACTGGGTATGATGTTGCCCGGGTCCGCGTCTATTCCTGCCCCTTACCGCGAACGCCAGCAATCGGCATACTTAACAGGTAAGCGCGTAGTTGATATGGTTTGGGAAGATCTAAAACCATGCGATATTATGACCCGTGAAGCCTTTGAAAATGCTATCCGTGTCACGGCAGCAATAGGGGGGTCTACGAACGCACCAATCCATATAAACGCCATTGCTGCCCATGCAGGTATCGATATAACAATGGATGATTGGGCAAAGTTTGGCGAGGCTATTCCGCAGATTGTCAATTGCCAGCCTGTTGGGCAATACCTATCAGAAGAATATCATAAAGCGGGTGGTGTCCCTGCGGTGATGAGCGCTTTATTGGCCGCTGGATTACTGCATTCAGATGCCCCGTCGGTTACTGGGAAATCCGTTGGACAGAATATCCAAGGCTTTAGTAGCTTAGATGATAAAGTCATCCAAAGCGTTGCAAATCCTGTTCGTGAAAATGCAGGGTTTCATGTTATGCGCGGTAATTTCTTCGATAGTGCGATTATGAAAGTTTCTGCAATCAGCCCCGCTTTTCGCGCGCGTTATTTGTCTGATAAACAGGCCTTGGGGGTTTTTGAAGGCACAGCAATTGTCTTTGAAGGCCCTGAGGACTATCATGACCGCATTGAAGATAAAAGTTTAGGGTTGGATGAAAATACTATTCTAGTGATGCGTGGGGCAGGGCCAAAGGGTTATCCAGGTTCTGCAGAGGTCGTAAATATGCAGCCACCAGCTTATTTACTGGCAAAGGGTATCGCTGAATTACCAACAATTGGGGATGGCCGTCAAAGCGGCACGTCAGGTGCCCCATCAATTTTAAATATGTCCCCTGAGTCTGCTTCGGGGGCTGGTCTCGCGCTTATTCAAACTGGGGACCGATTAAGAATTGACCTTAACCATGATACTGTTGATCTGATAACCGATGAAGCGGACCTTAAGGTACGTTTCAAGGAAGCAAAAGCCAACATGCCAGAACCGCAAAGCTGGTGGCAAGCCATGTATCAGCAAGAAGTGACAGAGCTTAGTGAAGGTGCATCGTTTAAAACGATGCCTGATTTTAAAGACATCGCCAGAAAGACACCTCGGCATTCGCATTAAGATATTTCTTAGAATGTTTCGAATGTATTCATTCAAAGCATTTTGGGTCGTTGGGTATTAATGACATATAAAATTTCGCCTTTCTTAAAAGAATGGCTGGTTTACTTTTACAGCTTTTTTCTTTGTAGCAAAAAGATAGTGTCATATGTTAGTTAGCCCTAGCAATATTATTAAGCATTTTATAATTGTTAACTCAAGCGATTGATGAATGGTTTAGGTTAAGGAAGAATTTGTGAACCCATACGAAAATTTACCGAGTAGTGCATTCTGGCGCACAGGAGTTACGAATAATGATGGCTTAGCGGATATACATCGTCCTAAGTGGGAATTGAAAAAGACTGATCTCGTTGTAACAATGGGGAGTTGCTTTGCTCAACACATTGGTAAAAAGCTGAAAAGTTTAGATTTTAATGTCCCGTACTTCGATGACCCAAAAAACGTTAAATCAGTAGCCTTTAGCGCTAATTATGGAAATATTTATACAGTTCGACAAGCATTGCAGATTTTGCAAGAAGCAGATGGAAGTTTTAAACCGTCCGAAATCGCTTGGAAAACTGAACATGGCTACGTAGATTGTTTGCGGCCAAACGTGATGGATACTGATTTTAAAACAATAGAAGAGTTGCAGCAGTGTCGGGATATTCACCTAAAATCGTGTATGAATGCCATAGAAAAACTAGATGTTTTTATTTTTACTTTAGGATTGAGCGAAGCTTGGCTTATTAAAGAGTGCGGTAGAGTATTACCTGTAGTGCCAGGTCTTTTAGGCGGCTTATTTAACCCAGATAAATACGTTTTTAAGAATTTTTCATTTCTTGAAATCAAAGAGGACCTAGATAGCCTCATTTCACTGATTACAAAAATAAGACAGGGCCGTTCTTTTAAAGTACTTTTAACGGTTTCGCCTGTGCCTTTGACGGCTACTGCTGAACCAAGGCATGTTTTGGTTTCCTCAACCAGTTCAAAAGCTATTTTACGAGCGGTTGCGGATGAAGTCTCAAACGCGAATGATTTTGTTGATTATTTTCCTTCATATGAAATTGTGACAAATCCTAAAACCATACAGTTTAATTACGAAGATAATTTAAGAACGGTAAAAAAGAGTATTGTCGATGAGGTCATGAATATTTTCGAGTGTGTTTATGCTGCACTTGATGAAAATGCGATAAAGAACGATCAAAAATTTGTTACCATGCAATCAATTGATGAACTTGGGGACGTAGACTGTGAAGATTTCCTGCTTGAAACATTCAGTACGGAACAAAATTCCTCACAATCTTTACTGCCATTTGATAGTCCAAAAATGCTATTTTTTGGTAATTCTCATATTGCAGTTATAAAAAATAGTTTGAAAAAGTCTTTGCTGGAGAATTCTTTATTTGCACCAGTACATTTTCTTGAAAATGATCCTTTTCAAGAAATCGAAACTAAACACTTTCGTGAGTTCAAGTTCAAAAATAAAGTTTTTAAAAATGTTTATGCAAAAGAGCATGAAATTCTTATTCTTACAGGGTTTGGGCTTTTTGGCGACGGAATAATTAGAAGTTTTGGGGCATTAAAATCTGGATATAAAAATAGGAATGCCAGCAATTTATCCCCTAACTTACCGCAATCTGTGGAAAATTCTATGCAAATTGAACATAAGTTTACTAAACAAATAAGGGTTAGGTTAGATATTATAGATCAAATTATTTTAAATGGGGGTTTCAAAAAAATTGTATGGGTAGTTTCCCCCAATCTACCAGAATCAGCAGCTCGTTTTCGTTTTGGTGATCAATTTGTTGATAGCGGTATTTTTAAGGAATTTAAAAGAATATATAGCCAAGTTTTTACAAAACTTACACAGCCATATCTAGATCAAATTACGTTCATTTATCATGATGATAAGCTTTATAATCATACTGGTTTTGTAAAGAATAAATATTCTCGCCCTAACGAATGGGATATACATGTGACTCCAGAATTTTTTATTGATGGAAATTTATCTGAAAAAATTCTTCGCGCCGTGAAATTATGAATACTTTGAATTACAGGTATTAGAACGCATTCTCATTATCTTATATGATGGTTTTCTAAAGTACTTGAAATCCGGTCGAACGCCGACCATTGCAAAATTAATCGCTGCTAAAATGTTCATTCAAATACGCTTTAACAAGTTCGTTGTCGGGGCTTTCCATGGGCAGCATACCTTGTTTTTCGACCATCCATTTCAAAAGCTCCGCCCAACGCGACTTTGTGACACGCTGTTGCATGACGATGGCTAAACTGTGACATCCCGCGCAGTTAATAGCGACTTCTTCGTAACCCGTTGTGCGTGGCAGACCCCAATAATCATCATTAGGGTTGAAGCTATTACCACGCGCCACACTGGCCCTTGAAATGCGTGGGTCTAGCGCGTTAAAAGAATCTCGGTAATGAACCTGGTTTGAATAACTTGCGGCCATTTCTGTAACGCGCTGACGGCGTTTTGATCTTAAAGCGTCAGGCACTTCCGCGGTATTAATGGGCGAAGTGATATGAGCAATTTCATGCCCGTCAGATGAAGGGCTTGATGTTTTTTCTGAGGTGTTCGATGGATCGCCGCAAGCGGCTAACATGAATAAACCTAACACTGAAAAGATTTTTAAAGGCCAAATTAGTTTAATGGATTGTTTCATGGCTCAATCCTTACACCGCAAACACAGCAATTCGGTGCTGCATATTGTTCAAATATCCTTTTGGATTCCAGCCTGGTACAATTGCGGGTTGCCCCACGCCTGTTTGGTCGGTAGCACGCGCCCATACTTCATAGTAACCTGCTTCATTAAGCGTCAGTTTCGCGCGCCATTGTTGCCAAGCAAATTTATTCTTTGGCGCATCAAGCGATGCGGCTTGCCACGTAGCACCGAAATCAATCGACAGCTCAAGTTTATTGACATTCCCTTGCCCCGACCATGCATGACCACGCACTTCAAACGCTTGGCCTAATTGTTGTCGCTCGCCCGTCGTTGGGGATGTAATGATTGATTTTACGGGCATTTCATGGATGATCACCATATCTTCTTTGGGAACCTCGGTACCTGGGCTAACAGGATAGGCGGGGACACGGTAAGCAGAGCCGGTCATTTTGGTGCCATCATGGATTTTGTCCCTAATCTGAATGCGCTTGAGCCATTTTTGCGAGCAGCTCCCAGGCCAGCCTGGTATGATGAGGCGCAAAGGGTAGCCATTCAGAACGGGTAGGGCTTCGCCGTTCATTTCAAAAGCGATGAGACAATCATCTGTCATGGCTTTTTCAATGGGAACCCCGCGCGATATGGGTGTTTTTGCAGGGTCACCAGATAAATGACCGTCAACGCTGTGATGGGCTGTGTAAACTGCGGTTTCTTTTATGCCTGCTTTTTCTAGTACGTCTTTCAAGCGCACGCCTGTCCATTCTGGGCAGCCAATAGCCCCTAACGACCATTGATTTCCAGATGCACCAGTTCCAACTGTACCGATAGCTGTAGAATCACGATATAATCTAAATCGAACAAAACCTGTATTTTGATTTGACTCTACGCTAACTGGCAAATGAACGTGAATCTGAATCTTGCTAGTCGTTGCACTAGGAGTAATACTAGCCGTAAGACCAGTAGCAGTTAGTGTTGTACTTGACGTTGATGGTGTGGTAGTTAAACCAGCGTGGACAACTTGTTTAACTCCTGTTACAACACCACTAGCTAAATGACTAGTATCAATAGCCCCATCTATAAGCTCCGCACTATCCACCGAGTTAGTAGCAAGCGTTCCTGAATCCACTATGCCATCTGGCAATCCACCAACAGATACCCCTGTAATCACTCCTGTTCCACCGTTTAAAGTTATAGCCATCTAGTTATCTCCTTTCGGATATTTCTCTTTTACTGCCAAACAGTCTGCTATGTACTTGTCTACTTGAGCCTGATCGCCCTTTACTATGCCGTCTAAATAATCTTCCATTGGGGGGTATTCTGCTTTTCTATCTTCTTTATATTTTTCTTCTGCAACCCATTTTCCATAAAGATCA
>JABABO010000006.1 GCA_014238195.1 Kordiimonadaceae bacterium
GATCTCCTCTGATCGCGCCAATGATAATATCATCGTAGCCATCGCCGTTAACATCCCCAACACCAGAAACAGAACGCCCACTGTTATCCAACGCACCTATGCCCTTAAGGATAAAGCCATTACCGCCATCAAGGGCGGAGAGTTCTATGACAGCGGTATCCGTGTTATCGAAACCAAACACCACATAACTTTCGCCAGCAGTAAGGTTACCGCCTTGTTCAGCCCTATAAGCCCCAATGATCAGGTCATCAAGCCCATCACCGTTAATATCACCAGCGTTGGAGACCGACCGACCACTTCTATCGCCCACATCTATTCCATTCAGTTGAAAGCCATTGCTACCATCAAGGCTGGAAAGATTGAACACAGACTTAAAGCCACTCGCTGCCCCAAACACCACATAGGTTTCACCAGAAAAAGACCCATTCTGATTAGCCCTATAATCCCCAATGATAATATCGCCGTAACCATCACCGTTCACATCCCCAGCGCTGGACACTGAACCACCACTATTATCACCAGTATCATTCCCATTAATGATAAATCCGTTACTGCCTTTTAGGTTATCAAGTTCATAGGACGCTTCAAATCCTGTGACTGTTGTTTCTGCGGTGCGGTCGGTCACAGTGACGCTTATGGCTTGACTATGGATTGCACTACCAGCTGTTTCATCGGCAGTGACAATAACCTCATAAACATTATCGCCCCCAGTATCCAATGGGGTTTCATAATCAGGTCCTGATGATAGGACATCGGAATTAAAGGTCAGTTCACCCGATAGACTGTCGATGGTAAACAGGGATTGATCATCGCCGCCCGTGATGCTGTAAGTGACACCGCTATCAGGGGTATCGCCCGCCAGACTGGCTTGCAGGTTAAGGACAAGGCCCGTTGTGTTTTCTTCAACAGATGTCGTGCTGGTGTTATCGAAGGCAATGCGCAACCGTGCGGGACCCCCAAACACCACATAACTTTCGCCTACATTACTTCCTGTATTGTTTAGTCCACTTGTATCACCCGCACCTATAATCAGGTCGGCGTATCCATCGCCGTTGATATCCCCCGCGCTAGAAACTGATCTTGCCGAAAAGTCACTCGGGTCAATGCCATTCAGTTGAAAACCATTGCTGCCATCAAGACTGGATAGTTCTAATACGGGTGCAAAGCCATTGCTGTTACCAAACACCACATAAGTTTCACCGGCACTTCCATTGCCATTTGGGTCTGCAAATCTTGCGCCTACGATCAGGTCAGCAATGCCGTCGCCGTTAATATCGCCAGCAGCAGAGACTGCCCCGCCACTTACGTCTCCTGGATCAATACCATGAATTACAAATCCATTATTGCCATCAAGGCCAGAGAGGTTTACCTCGGCTGAAAAAGCACTACCTTTGCCGAAAACAACATAACTTTCACCTGTATTATCTGTGTTAAGAAAGCCATCGCGATCAGCATAAGGCGCACCAATGATCAGGTCGTCGTAGCCATCGTCGTTAATATCCCCAGCACTGGATACGGAACGTCCACTCGTATCCGTCTCATCAATGCCATTAAGGATAAAACCATCGCTGCCATCAAGTGTGGAGAGGACAATCGCTGACGCAAAGTTATTTTCTTTCCCAAATATTACATAACTTGCACCAGCGTTTATATTTAAGTTGGCATCTAATTTGAAGGCCCCAATGATTAAATCACTGTAACCATCGCCGTTGATATCACCTGCGCTAGTGACTGAATAACCAGTATAGTCACCAGAACTGCCATTCAGTTTAAAGCCATTGTCCCCATCAAGACTGGAAAGTTCCAGTGCAGTGACAGTATCATCGTTGAAACCAAATACTAAATAGCTTGCACCAACCCCAAAGCCATTTGCAGCCTTTGCACCGATGATAAAGTCTTCAATACCATCGCCGTTGACATC
>JABABO010000117.1 GCA_014238195.1 Kordiimonadaceae bacterium
GCCACTGGCAACGATAAATATGTCATTGATTCTAACATGTCAGCCTACATCAGCGATTCATCTGGGGCCAACGATTACTTAGAAATTCAGATAACCAGCAGTGTCATTTTTGATCGCGTTGGATCAAACCTGAAAATATCCAATCAGCATGATGGACAAACGACCACAGTCTATAATTGGTTCGCTGGGCAGGAGATTGAAAATGTCGCATTCGCAAGCGGCGCTGTTTTCAGTTCTCAGATAATTAACCAAGTTGTAGCTATGCAAAATGGCGGCGGCGGGTTTTTACCGCCTATTGTTTTAGATCTCGACGGTGATGGGTTAGAGCTGATTAACTTCAACGATTCGCGCACACGGATAGATCTGGACGGTGACAATAAAAAAGATCAAACAGGCTGGGTGAGTGCTGATGATGGTATTTTGGTTTTTGATCAAAACGACAATGGCCGCGTGGATGGTGTCACTGAATTTACCTTTACCCAGTTTGGGGACGGCACCCGCACCGACTTGGAAGGGTTAAAACTATTTGACGATAATGGCGACGGCTTTATCACGTCTGATGATGCAATTTGGGATCAGCTCCTCGTTTGGCAGGATGATAACCAAAATGGCAAATCTAGCCCTAAAGAACTTTCTAGTCTTGATGAATTAGGAATCACATCATTTAAATTACAAAGCGACAACGAAATTGACCTTATTGAAGACAATGTCATTTTTGGGATATCAGAATTTACGTTTGATAATGGCATGGTGGGTATGCTTGGTGACGTTGCCTTGAAGTCTGATATTTTTGAGTACCAGTGGCAAGCGGAATCCGATTTTTACCACAGAATTGTAGATCATTTTCAAGGGGACTAAGACTTTGATACTCATTCAATATTAACCACAGCGTTGATTGATCATGGCCGTGAAGGCATCGGTGATGGCTTGCATATGGGGTTTCATATAGGGGAAATTGTCTGCATGGTCAAAGCTGTGACGCATGGCGGGATTCAGCTCAAAAATCAAGAGTGTCCCATCGCTTAACTGCGTAAAATCAAAGCCGAAAAAATCCAGCTTAATCACATCATAAAGCTTTTCTAAGCGCGTATAGGCGCTATCGCCGATCACGGAACGGGGATTTGCAAGAAATTGTTGCTCTTTTTCCAGCATCCAGGGATGCGCGGACATAAAGCTTTTGCGGTTACTGCCGTGCACGTTCCAGACTTGATCAATATGGTGCACCACAGGGTACAGCGCCCCGTCGATGCAGAAAAACCGCATCTTGGTATAATGCCCTTGGTCGCTGGCATTGGGGACAAATTCTATCGCGTAAAGTTCAGGGCTTGTGTTCGCTGTCAAATATTGCTGTGCGTCCTTGCGGCTATGCAAAAGCTTTGTGGTTCGCGCGGTTTGCTCCCCCGTTGACCGCAAGATAAAGGGGTACGTATATCCTTGCCCTTCTATCATGGTCAGCAGGTCATCCCTTGCTTGATCAGCCACCCTGAAGCGCAGTGTTTTCCCAAAGCGTATGCCGTCGAGGCTGTTTAAGCGCTGGTAATTGCCATCGCGTGTTGTTTTCATCACCTGCTGGGGTGGGTTGATAACCGCTATGGTGCCTTTATCGCTTAAGTAAGTGTCTAAAGCAGTGAGCGCTTCGCCTTCAAGGTCAGGGTCGGCGATGGAATTTAATATCAAATTAGGTTTCGTATCACTATCCACTGCGGGACTATATATGGGCGGAATTGAGCTGATATTGCCCTTATTAATAACATATGTGTTGATATTATACTGCCCCATATCCATCAAATATGTTGCCGCGAAATGACCACCACGCAAGCGGACCGTATAACCGCGTTTGGCTTGGCGGGCTGGCATATAAAAGCAGTGATGAAAGCCCATGGTGCGCAGTATCCGCGGGGCATCCCTATTGTGGGATAGGGTGACTTCGTTAGGGTTTGAATGGTAATAGTTCCGCATACGCGCTTGGCCCGCGCCTTGGTGGTTCTCAAAGTGCTCAATCGCAGCAATAATGCGGTGCAGTTTTCCAGCACCCATTTGGGCATCGGTTTTCTCTAAAATCAGCTTTTCGGCAAGGGATTTTGCTTCTGGAAAACGGCCCGACTTAAAATACGCATTCGCCAGTTTATACCGCGCCAAATAGGGACTGTTATCAAGCATTGCGGCGCGTTCATAGTAATAGACAGAATTTTCATAGCGGCCTAACTGCGACAAAAGCGATGCGTGTGCCCACATCAATTTCATCATGGCGTTCTCGCTGACTTCTGGCTTGCTTGTTTGGTCTAAGCGGGCCCGCCGTGCGGCTGCCTCACCTATTTCGGCGTCTTCGTCTGTTTCGGCTTTTGGGGGCTGCGACTGTAATGCAAAAGCGCTCAGAAACAATCGCCGCCAAATTTTTATGATACGAAACAGCACAGTGATATCCAATCAGTTCCCATAAACCATATACTGGAATATATTGGAGGCTATAGCGAGATCAATAAATAATGGGTTCATTATTTATTGATAAGTCGAACCGACACAAATAC
>JABABO010000160.1 GCA_014238195.1 Kordiimonadaceae bacterium
CTGATCAGCCACATGACCATCGGGTACGAATGTTTTCATGCCTTTAATCGTATAACCATCACCGTTTTTAACGGCTTTTGCTTCTGTTTTCAGTGGCGCATGACGGCTTTTTTCATCCGCAGCTAAGGTGATAATTTTTTCACCACTGGCAATCGCTGGCAACAATGACGCTTTTTGTTGATCACTACCACCAAGGCTTATGACGCTGGCTGCAATAACGCTAGAGGCCAAATACGGACTAGCCACAAGCGTTCGTCCCATCGATTCAGCGACCAAACAGGCCGCAACTACACCAAAATCAGTACCACCGTGATCTTCATCAACCAAAAGGCCAGCAAAACCCATTTCTGACATTTCCTGCCATAAATCAGCGCGGTAGCCTAATTCTTCTTTACCATCACGGATTTCGCGCAACTGGGTTATTGGTGCTTTATCAGCAAAAAACCCTTCGGCGGATTCTTTAAGCAACTGTTGTTCTTCGTTTAATACTAAAGCCATGATAAATCCCTTACGCGCCTGGTAATTCTAGAATATGCTTAGAAATGATATTGAGCTGCACTTCGCTTGTTCCGCCTTCAATCGAATTTGCTTTGGTCCGCAGCCACTCGCGCGCTACTTTACCATTATCTGAAAACTGGCCTTCCCACTCTAGGCCGTCGCTACCGTGAGCCGCGACAATCAATTCATGACGAGCTTTGTTAAGTTCAGTCCCATAATATTTTAACAAGCTAGAAAAAGCACCAAGACTTGCACCAGCCTTGGCCTCATCCAAAGCCCGTTTTAATGTGAAACCATACGCCATTGCGTCAATTTCGTGGGCGGCAATATCAGCGCGCAGAAACGTATCTTCTAATTTCCCCTCAACAAGGCCATTTTTATCTGTAGCAATTTCATGTACTGGGACAACCCTGCCCGACCCCATGCCGCCAATCATTTCACGTTCATGGGTTAGCAAGTACTTGGCAATCGTCCAGCCTTTGCCTTCTTCCCCAATTAGATTTTCCTTATAAGCTTTCACGTCATCAAAAAATGTTTCACAAAAGGGCGAGCTACCCGAAATCAGCTTAATTGGTTTTGTTGAAACGCCTTTTGACGCCATATCAAATAATATAAAGCTAATGCCATTATGCTTTGTGGATGTATCCGTGCGCACTAGGCAAAAAATCCAGTCAGATTTATCAGCGTAAGATGTCCATATCTTCTGACCATTGATCAAAAAGTGATCGCCTTTATCTTCAGCCTTTGTGGCAAGGGACGCTAGGTCTGAGCCTGCATTTGGTTCGCTATAGCCCTGACACCAACGAATTTCACCGCGTGCAATTTTGGGCAGATGCTCCATTTTTTGCTCATGTGTGCCAAATTTTAAAAGCGCAGGGCCAAGCATCCAGATACCAAAGGACACCAACGGCGGACGTGCTTTGATGCGCTTCATTTCAGCCTGCAGAATTTTGGCTTCCTGTTTACTAAGCCCACCGCCGCCATATTCTGTCGGCCATGTTGGTACTGTCCAACCTCGTGCAGTCATACGTTCCAGCCAAAGCTTTTGATCTTCGTTTTCAAACACAAAATCCCGACCACCCCAGCATCTGTCATCATCATTTTTTTCTGGGGTTCGCATCGAAGCTGGGCAATTTTCTTCCAGCCAAGCTCTTACCTCGGTTTTAAACGCACTAAGATCGCTCATATTTGTGGTTCCCTTGTTATTTCCCGAATTTGTAGTTTGAAGTTTGGAGTAACATTCATTTCTGAATGACCTGCCCAAATCACACGCATGCACACACTAATTTACCATATATAGAAACATGGCACACAAAATTTGAATGTTCTTACTATTTTTCGCAAAAATAGAGGTTTCATTCTATTTTACTGCATGTTTATTGTCTGTAGACTTGATCGCACGACAGGCATCAGCCCTGTATAGCGAGACCAATAAATAATGAGATCATTATTCGCAAAGTTCCTTTCGATAAGTCGAACCGACACAAAGGCTTACAACCAAATGAGGTGATCAATATTCACCGCAATTGGCAATAGTTGAGATATCATCACATTGACAGACGCTTCACTGTCTGCTTACTTTACATAAAATTTTACCATCCCAGATAACATCCAAAATAAAAGGCCATCTATGTCAGTTGTTGAGAAAACATTAGAACGCTTGGAAATTGAACGCTTGGACACATACCTGTTTCGTGGGTTGCCAAACGACTGGCCTAATCGCCATGTTTTTGGTGGCCATGTGATTGCTCAGGCCCTTGATGCTGCGGATCAAACGGTACCAGAAAATTACAAATTACATTCAATGCACTGTTATTTTCTGCGTGCGGGACAAGCTGATAAACCGATTATTTATGAAGTCGATGCAATCCGCGATGGTCGCAGTTTCATGACCCGCCGCGTTACTGCCATACAAGATAGCCGCCCGATTTTCACCATAGCATCCAACTATCACATCCCAGAAATTGGTATTAACCATCAAATCGACCTCAGAGCAGTGACGCAACCAGAAGACCTAGAAGACGATGCAAAATACATCGACCGAATGCTAGAGAAAGCAGGGCTTGAACGTGCTAACCCAATGTGGACCATTATGCCCTTTGAATTTCGCTCAACTCTGCGCGTTGATTTTCTTGAACGAAAACCTGCGGACCCAATAGGCGGCCACTGGATACGACTGCGCGAACCCATTGGTCATATTGGGGAAAGCCGCCTTGGGCGCTTGCTAGCATTTGTATCTGACTATTATCTCATATCCAGCAATATGCGCCCGCACGCAATGATTACCCGTGACCCACGCCTGAAAACCACCGCCAGTTTAGACCATGCCATGTGGTTTCATGATAATGATTTTGATCTGGATAATTGGATTTACTATAAAACCGAAGGGGCTTGGACGGGTCATGGCCGGGCCTTTGCACGCGGGGCTTTGTATCACCGTGATGGTCGCCTGCTGGCATCAACAGCGCAGGAAGGCTTGGTGCGCCTAAAAGACCCTGAAAACACTGAAACGGCACTTGGGAAAGCCAAATAAACCTGTACCATACTTACCCGATTTGAGACATTTCAATATTTTTTCGGGCGAGGTTCCCAAGAAGATTGACACTATGGCCAAAGTTAGCAAAAGCAGGGTTTTTGCTTTGTCCCATTTTATATCTGTAATAAATTTGCTGGATAATCACTGCATTGCGGAACAAGCCATAAATATAATAATAAGCAAATTTATCGCAGTTTAAACCTGTCTGCTTAGCGTACATTTCAACAATTTCAGCCCTTGTTGGCATTCCAGGGGCCGTTGAAGGCTGCATCACCATCATTTGCATCCCAGCTGGATCATTTGCTTCTGTCCAGTAAGCAAGCGTGTTCCCAAGGTCCATCAAAGGATCGCCCAAAGCGCTAATTTCCCAGTCTAAAATTGCTTTTACCTCATAGGGGTTGTCAGCACATAAAATCGCATTATCAAGACGGTAATCGCCGTGCAAAACACTTGATTTTGCATTGTCAGCCGGCATGTTATCCTCAAGCCATTTACGTACATCCTGATAATCTTCAACATCATCAGTGATGACACGTTCATAACGACGATTCCAGCCTAAAATTTGGCGCTCAACATAGCCCTCTGGTTTGCCAAAATCACCCAGCCCTGCCGCTTTATAATCCACATTATGCAAGTCGATCAACTTTTGGAAAAAAGCAACGCCAAGCTTGTTGGTTTCTTTTTCACCAAAACCCCAACTGGAAGGGAGCTTTTTACCAAGCGACACACCAGCCACACGTTCCATAACGTAAAATTCAGCACCCAAAGGACTGCCCTCCCCGCTCATATAGAAAAACGTTTCTGGTACTGCGGAAAATACCGGCTTTAGGGCATTCATAACCTTATATTCGCGGATCATACTGTGCCCAGATTTAGGTTTTGTTCCATGGGGCGGACGGCGCAAAACCAGCTCGCAGTTTTTGTAAGCAATCGCATATGTCAAATTTGAATGGCCGCCTTTAAACTGGCGAATATCTGGCTTACCTTCCAGACCTGAAATATTATCCTTTAGAACCGTATCAATGACTTTCACATCTAATTCTTCGCCTTCGCGCATGCTGACTGTATTATCATTCTGTGTCATGATTTACCCTTAAACTCGTGCGTTATTTTATACTTCATAGACTTCATTTACGTGGTATTCAACGGCTCTTATCCGCTTTAAATGGGACTGCCGAGAGCATCAATTTGACCGCGCCGCATCTTACGCATACCACCAATCCAACGCTCATAGTTATTGGCCTTTAATTGAAAATAGCCTTCGACCGTCTCATGGGGACGAATCATAAAGCGCCCTTCCCGCATTTGTGCCAGAGTTCGACGAGCTAGCTCATCGGCTTTCATAATCCCATCCACACTCGCTGAGCTACCCTCAGCACCTTTTGTCATGTTGCTTTCGACGGCTTGCGGACAAAGGGCGGCGGCGTAAATGCCACTATCCCCATGGGTAATTGCCACAGTTTCAGCAAAACCTAGGGCTGCGTGTTTGGTAACAGAATAGGCTGTATCCCCAATTTGGCTAAGCAATCCAGCGGCAGAGGCAGTGACTATAAAAGCCCCGTCACCGCGTTCAATCATCGCAGGTAAGACAATACGGCTGGCAATCACATGGGCATGGACGTTAACCTGCCAAATTTTCTGCCACTGGGCATCGCTTTGGCTGTAAACATTCCAATCTGGTGCATCAGTAAACATAATCCCAGCGTTCGAAAAATACAGATCAATTTTTCCGTAAGTGTCAATGATGTCATCCACCATGCCCTGAACATCGGATGTGGATGTCACATCTAGCTTATATGCTTTGGCTTTTGTACCGATCCCAGCGGCTACGGTTTCAGCGCCAGCCATATCCAAATCAGCTATTGCAACGAATTTAGCGCCCTCCTTGGCAAATAATTCAGCAAGAGCACGACCGATACCATTTGCCCCACCCGTCATAATAATGACTTTATCTTTTACATCCATCAAATCATCCAATTCTATATTTTTTACTTTAATCCTGAAACTTAAGCGCTGATACCACAGCGCGGAAATCATCGGGCAAGGCTACTGGTTTACGGCTTTCACGGCTCACATACACATGAACAAAATAACCATTTGCTACACAAACGTCTGTTTCAGCATCAAACAATCCTATTTCGTAGCGCACACTGGAAGTGCCAATATGTGATATCCCAATTCCTGCAATAATTTTATCTGGGAAAGCAATCGGCGCGTGATAGCTGCAAGACGTTTCTACGACCAAGCCAATCACTGCGCCGCCGTGAATATCCAGTACACCGCTGTCCAACAAATGCCCGTTCACCGCTGTATCAAAATAACTATAATAAACCACATTATTCACGTGGCCATATATGTCATTATCCATCCAGCGCGTTTGAATGGGGGTTTGATGGGCATAGGCATCAAGCGCCCGTATGTCCTTTGCAGCCATTACCACGCATCCCTATAAATCTGTAGAGCAGCACCATAATCAACATCCCGCATATTATTACCAAGCAAGCGGGTTTGTTTCATCGCGTCTGTTGCTAAAAGTTCCAGATCATTTTCTGCGACACCGACATCACGCAAACGGCGCTCAACGCCTGTTTGCATACATAAACCTTCTAGCCAAACGACAAAGCCCTCGCCGCCCCCGCTTACCCCCACATGATCTGCGAGTTCAGCGTATAAATGTCCTGCATTAGGCATAGTAAATTTTAGAACATGAGGTAAAACAAGCGCATTTGAAAGTCCATGTGACACATGAAAATGCCCACCAAGCGGGTATGCAAGCGCATGAACCGCCGCAACAGGTGAATTGGCAAAGGCTTCACCCGCCAGCAAAGCCCCATGCATCATCGCACGCCGCGCACCCAAATTGCTGCCATCATTACACGCCGTTAACAAATTGTCACCTAGCAGCTTTAAGGCTTTTAGGGCACACGCATCGGACCGATCATTCTTAAGGTATTTGCTGGTATAGGCTTCAATCGCATGCACCATAGCATCTATGCCCGTTGCCGCCGTTATCATACGCGGCAAGCCTGCTGTCAGTACCGCATCAAGTATTGCAACATCAGACATCAAATGCGGCGATACAATCCCCATTTTTGTCGTCGCCCCGGTCGTGATAATCGCAACTGCTGTGACTTCTGACCCTGTCCCAGCGGTGGTTGGTACTTGTATCACAGGCAAGCATGGCCCCATAACATTGCCAATACCATACATATCCCCAATTTCTTGATCAGATACCACAAGGGCTGCCACGACCTTAGCCGTATCCATACTGCTGCCACCCCCAAAACCGATCACCAATTGTGTTGATGCGGCGCGGGCCTGTCGCGCGGCATTCAGCACAAGGTCTTCCGCAGGGTCGGGGACAATA
>JABABO010000231.1 GCA_014238195.1 Kordiimonadaceae bacterium
ACAAATGGTTCCCGTGCGTGACCGCGCCGCTGTTGGCAGTATGCTATCCATGACAGGTGTGATTGATATTATCGTTCCACGGGGCGGACGTTCGTTGGTTGAACGAGTGCAAACAGAAAGCCGGGTGCCTGTATTCGCCCATCTTGAAGGTATTTGCCATGTTTACATTGATGGTGCAGCAGATGCCCAGAAAGCCGTTGATATTACGGTCAATGCAAAAATGCGGCGCACGGGGATATGCGGTGCCGCTGAAACTGTGTTGATTGATGAAAAAGCTGTTCATCTTGTCGCCCCAATCGTTGAGGCATTATCGGCTGCTGGATGCACCGTGCGCGGCGACAAAAGCTTGCATCCATCCCTTGAAGCGGTAAAGGCAGAAGACTGGGACACAGAATATCTTGATGCCATCATATCGTTGAAAATAGTGGACTGTGTTGATGGGGCGATAACCCATATCGCTGACCATTCCAGCGGACATACCGAAAGCATTATCACTGAAGATGCAAGCGTTGCAGAAATATTCTTGCATAAAGTGGACAGTGCTATTGTCATGCATAATGCCAGCACGCAATTTGCTGATGGCGGTGAATTTGGCATGGGCGCAGAAATCGGGATTGCAACGGGTCGTATTCACGCACGTGGCCCCGTAGGTTTAGAACAGCTTACAAGCTTTAAATACTGTGTACGTGGGCATGGGCAAACCCGACCTTAAGATATGACAGCCAGACCGCAAAGCCACCTGTTTACCTTAGCCGCAAAATACCGCTGCCGCAAAATAGGGTTATATGGTGGCAGTTTTAATCCTGTACATGTGGGTCATATACATGTGGCGAAAGCTGCCCTTCGCACATTGGGTATTGATGAAGTGTGGATGATGATTAGCCCCGGGAACCCCCTTAAGGACCGAAGCGACCTCGCGTCGTTTGCAGATCGGCTGGCTGGTGTGCAGCGTATAACCAATAACCATCCCCATATTCACGCAAGTACAATCGAACAAGACTTGGGTATCCATTATAGCGTTGATACGCTCAGTCAGCTTACACAAGGGCTGCCAAATACACAGTTTTTTTGGCTCATAGGTGCAGATAGCCTAGCGTCGTTTCATCAATGGCGCGATTGGTGCAAAATTGCGGAAATGCTGCCCATTGCAGTTTTTGACCGACCGTTGTATGATAATGCGAGCTTAAAGAGCCCTTTTGCCCGCAAACTTGCAAAACACCGCGTGGCATATCAGCATTTAAGCGAAAAAACTTTACCAGCTTGGTCTTTTGTGCGTATACCCCGCCACAAAGCATCAGCTACAAAGATTCGCAACGACGTAAAAAGCGAAAGGCGCAGCCAAAACGGGTGATATCCCGTATAATGAAGATCGTGCAATATGGCTGCACCGCATAACAATAGGAGACAGGCTTGCACGCAAACACCAAGGCAGACACTGCCATAAATATCACAGAAGGCCCTAGTAAATTAGCCCTTCTAAAAATCATAACCAATAGCCTTGACGACAACAAGGCCGAAGATATCAACACAATCAATCTTTCAGGAAAATCGGGCATAGCTGACTTTTTGGTCATAGCAAGTGGTCGTTCACAGCGTCAAGTTTCGGCATTGGCGCATTATGCGATTAAAGCTTTGAAAGAGAGCGGTGTTAAAGGATCAACAATTGAGGGCTTAGAGCAATCAGACTGGGTTTTAATTGACGCAGGTGATGTTGTCGTCCATATTTTTCGCCCAGAGGTTCGCAGTTTCTATAATTTGGATAAAATGTGGGAAACCAACCTTGAAAGCAGTGATCCTGTAAACTGAAATTGGCGTTCAACTTCTTGCACCCATTTGACACACTTGCTAAAAGGTGATTTAGACTAAACACGGGTATTACGTCGCAATGTTTTAGGGCAGAAATTGAAAATTACGATGATCGCAGTGGGCCGCATGCAGCGTGGGCCCGAACTAGACATGATTGGCACCTATTTAAAGCGCCTGCCATGGAAATCTGAAATCATTGAAATTGATATAAAAAAGCAGTTTGTTAATGCCGAAGACCGTAAAGCACGAGAGGCTGAAAAATTGCTACAGGCTATCCCTCAAGGGGCGGCTGTTATCGTCTTGGACGAGCGAGGTGCAGCCCTATCATCCCGCGATTTTGCTAAAAAAATTGAGCATTTTCAATTACAAGCTTTTAATAATTTAGCTTTCATAATCGGCGGTGCTGATGGGTTGCATGAAAGTGTGCGCTTACGGGCCGATTTAAAACTAGCCTTTGGTACATTATCGTGGCCTCATATGCTGGTTCGCGTTATGCTCGCTGAACAAATATATAGGGTTTGGTCTATTTTGAGTGGTCATCCATATCATAGGGATTAAAAGCTAGTGGGATTAATGATTATTGAGTTAAGACTGACCTTAAATGATAAATGTGCGAAAGTGATAGAAGATGAGTTATAAAACGGTAGTTCTTTGTATTTTAGATGGCTTTGGTTACCGAGAAGATATTGCAGATAATGCGATTAAGCTTGCTAAAACCCCAACATATGATCGTTTATGGCAGACTGCCCGACGGGCGATGCTGGCGACAAGTGGCTTAAGTGTTGGCCTGCCAGATGGCCAAATGGGCAATAGCGAAGTTGGTCACATGAATTTAGGCTGTGGCCGTGTTATGCTGCAAGACCTACCCCGCATTGATGATGCGATAAGCAATGATACACTGAATGTGAACACCGAACTGGTAACATTCATTCATAAATTAAAAAGTAGCGGTGGGACAGCCCACATTATGGGGCTTTTATCACCTGGCGGTGTCCATAGTCATCAAAATCATACGGCAGCGTTGGTGAAAGCCTGTGACGCGTCAGGTGTCCCTGTGGAAGTCCATGTCATTACCGATGGCCGTGATACGCCCCCTCGCAGCGCAGGACCTTTCATTGAGCAATTTGAAAAGGACATTCGGTATTGCCAGAACGCATCCATCGCAACTGTGACAGGTCGTTATTGGGCTATGGACCGCGATAACCGCTGGGAACGGGTGATAAAAGCTTATAACGTTATGACACTTGGTGATGGGCTTCAATCTGCTGCAAATGCCACAGATGCCATTAAGAACGCTTATAACCGTGATGAAAATGATGAATTTGTCAGTGCGACAATCATCAATGATTATCAAGGCATGCGGGACGGTGATGGGTTGCTGTGCGCTAATTTTCGTGCAGACCGAGCCCGCGAAATCCTGACCGCTTTTGTGGACCCTGATTTTACAGGGTTTGAGCGCACAAAAACAATTCAATTCGCAGCGCAGTCAGGCATGGTGGAATATTCTAGTGCCTTAAATACTTTTATGCCCTGCCTGTTCCCCTCGGAAGTTGTTAAGGATAGCTTCGGCGAAGTGTTAGCCAAGCAAAATATCCCACAGCTTCGCATCGCAGAAACCGAAAAATATGCGCATGTCACTTTTTTCTTCAACGGTGGTCGTGAAGATGCCTTTGCAGGTGAGGACCGCATTCTGATTCCCAGCCCTGATGTTGCGACATACGACTTAAAACCTGAAATGTCAGCGTATGATGTCACGGATAAACTTGTGGCAGCGATTGAAAGCCGTAAATATGGCGCAATTATTGTTAATTATGCTAACCCCGATATGGTGGGTCATACTGGAGTATTGCAGGCGGCAATCAAAGCTGTTGAAACCATTGATGCCTGTATCACACGGCTTGAAACGGCTGTAAACCATATTGGCGGCGTGATGATTGTCACAGCCGATCATGGGAATGTCGAATTGATGAAAGATCAGCAAACGGGTCAACCGCATACGGCGCATACAAATTTTGATGTTCCCGCTTTACTCGTTGGCCGTGATATGGCCTTTGAAGATGGGGCTTTGGCAGATGTCGCACCCACACTTCTTGCCTTGATGGGGTTAGATCAACCCGCCCTTATGACTGGCAAAAGCTTGGTTAAAACTGCTGAATAAAACGGTTAAAATATCACTCAAAATGGCCTCGGTTTTTCTGTTCCTTGGGACAGGGGCGCAGCCTAATTACGGGCTAGCACAGGATTCGGGTACAGCCGAGCAGCGGCTGAGTGATATTGAAGCCACTATTGCGGACAGTGAAAACCGCAAGCAAGCATTAGAGCAAGATGCCCAAACATTCATGAGCGAAGCAGAGCAAGCCAAGCAAAAGCTTATTACGATAGCTGGGGATATTCAAAAGGCCGAAACATTGGCAACACAGTTAGAAGACCGTATCAACAGTTTAGAAAGTGACATTGCTAACAAGCAGTCAGCCTTGGATACTAGACGCGGCGAGCTGGTGCATTTGTTGGCGGCCCTTGAACGTTTAACATCGCGCCCTGCCGCCTCGGCACTGTTGCAACCTGGTGCCGCGCTGGAAACGGCCCGCACAACAAGCTTGCTGGGACGTATGGTCCCCTCTATTCAGGAAAAAGCGTCAGCTTTGAAAATGGAACTTATGGCTTTGGTGGTTTTGCAGGAAGATGTGTCAGCCCAGCGATTTGCCCTAAAAGACACGTTAGTAACCCTAACCGATAAACGCGGTGAATTAGATGCGTTGCGGGTTGCACGACTTGGCGAATCATTAAAAGCACGCCGTGCAGCAGAAATTGAGCAACGCAGAATTATGAAACTGGCACGGCAAGCACGTAATATTAAGGATTTGATCGCTAAATTAGCTCAAGAGGCCGCAAAAGCAGAGGAAGAGGCAGCGCGTGCGGCTAAGTTAAATAATATTCCATACCCAAAACCGCGCCCAAGTGTGAATATGAACCGCCGTAAAGGAGCTTTGCCTTATCCAGTTTCTGGGCGTTTAAAAACTCGGTTCGGGGCGCAGGATGGTTCAATAAAAAGCCGTGGAATACATATTACAGCACGGCGCGGCGGACAAGTTGTGGCCCCATATGATGGGCAGATTGTTTTTTCTGGTCCGTTCAGAGATTACGGACAGCTCTTGATCATTGCCCATAGTGGTGGTTATCATAGTTTACTAGCAGGGCTTGATACTCAGTACGGTGTTGTTGGGCAGTGGGTTTTAACAGGCGAACCGATTGGTACAATGACCAAAACAAAAAGGGATGCGAATTTGTATATGGAACTGCGGCACAATGGCCAAGCTATAAACCCATTGCCTTGGTTACAAAAAACGATTGCGACCCGCTAAAAATACGGTTAGGAAAGGCCAAAGAATGCTCAAATTTCTCTCAAAACTAGCCATCGCGGTTTGTGTTGTTTTTTGCACTGCTGTGCCTGTTAGTAGCCCTGTCTACGCGGAAAAAGCATCGCAAGAAGATATTTACGAGCAGCTTGATCTCTTGATGCGTATTTTTCAGCGTGTACGGTCTGAATATGTAGATGAAGTCGATGACCGCGCCGTCATTGAGGCGGCCATTCAAGGCATGTTAAAATCACTGGACCCGCACTCCACATACATGAATGCCGATATGTATGAACAAGTGCGTGTTCAAATGGAAGGTGAATATGGGGGGCTTGGCATAGAAGTGCAAATGGACCAAGGCTTGGTTAAAGTTGTCTCGCCGATTGATGACACACCAGCCGACCGTGCAGGTATTATGGGCGGCGATTATATTACCCATATTGACGGTGAAGCAGTTCTGGGTAGTACATTGAATGAGGCTGTCAAAAAAATGCGCGGACCCGTGGGTGCCCCTATTGTTATAACTGTGATTCGTGAAGATCAGCCAGATGCCGTTGATATTGAAATCATCCGCGAAAGCATACGGGTGCGATCTGTGCGCCACCGCATTGAAGAAGACACTATTGGTTATATTCGGATTACAACATTTAATATGCAAACAGGCGAAGGTGTGGAAAATGCCGTTCAAAAACTGCGTAAAGAAGTGGGGGACGACCTAGATGGGGTCATTATTGATCTGCGCAATAACCCTGGGGGTTTGCTACGGGAAGCCATCCGCGTTTCTGACGCTTTCCTAAGTCAAGGCGAAATTGTCTCCACTCGTGGACGAAAGCGTCAAAATAACAGCCGCTGGTACGCCGAAGATGGCGACTTGCTGGATGGGCTCCCCATTGTTGTTCTTGTCAATGCTTATAGCGCCAGTGCTTCTGAAATTGTTGCTGGGGCATTACAAGATCAGCGCCGAGCAGTTGTTATTGGTGACAAAACCTTTGGTAAGGGCACGGTGCAAAGTGAAATCCGCTTAGGCCGTGATGGTGACCAAGCGATCAGGTTAACGACAGCGCGTTACTATACCCCCAGTGGGCGGTCCATACAGGAACGCGGTGTGGAACCAGATATTGAAGTTTTATTCCCGCAGCAACGCCGCACCCGAAGGTCGCCAAGACGCGAGAGTGATTTAACGGGTCATATGAGCAATGATCAAACCGATCTTGACCGCGCGGGTGAGGGGGATGACAAAGGCACAGAAACACCTGAGGTAAAAACTAAGGAAGAGGCCGTCTCCGAGCAGAAAGAACCCGCAACAGAAACCCCCACCACTGCCGCCATTGCACCCACTGCCCCTATTGTAGACGTGCAACTCAATTATGCGATTAAGCTTTTAAAAAACATGTCATCAGCCCCGCTGGGTGATATAGCCCATCCAACGGCGAAAAATGATAAAACTGCAACGATAGCCCCTACTGGGTCAAAAGTAGGATAATGATTAAAAGGAGCATATGGTGCCAACAAGCTTAAATGCATTATTGATGGCATGGGGGATTAGTTTAATCCTAGTACTGGGTGGCGTTATTGTCACGGAACTAAGTTATGATGCTGCACTGCATAGCGATAAAGCATCTGAAACAGATGTAGGCGGGGATATGGTCCCTAGTCCTGATAAAGGGCCAGAGGCGACACAGGCCAGCCCGCCTGGTAAACCAGAAACTGCTGACCAAAGCGCGTCGACAACAACGCAATCATCCCCTGTGCCAGCACCAGGTGAAACGTCTGAAACTATTACTGACAGATATTCGAAGGTTGCAGACACATCAATAGAAGCTGAGCCAGAAGCGGCTAGCAATATTATCAACAGTTCTAAAAACAATGCGGATACCTCTGCTTTACCAAAGTCAGCAAAGGTGATCCCTGTGAACGCAGTTCCTGACTTGTTGGAAGACAGTGCCCAAGGCCCCCTACCAAAAATTGGGGAAAATGGGAGTAGACCGATGAGTGTTTATGCGGGGCCACATCCCGATGATGACACCATACCCCGTATTGCGATTGTCATGAGCGACTTAGGCCAAAGCAGCCGCCGCACAAAACGTGCTGTGGGGGATTTACCGAAAGCGATCACCTTTGCTTTTTCGCCTTATGGCAGTCAATTAAATGACTGGGCGCAGCAATCCCGTGAACTTGGTCACGAAGTGATGTTGATGATCCCTATGGAGCCTTTGAATTATCCTCAAAATGACCCTGGTCCGCTAACACTCCTTGCGGAATATAGTATGCGGCAAAATACGAATATGCTGCGGTCTAGCCTAAGCCGTATGACAGGATACACAGGCGTTGTTAATCATATGGGATCGCGCTTTACGGCTGCTGGTGATAGTATTCGCCCTGTGTTGGAAGAACTGAAAAGCCGCGGCCTGATGTTCCTAGACAGTCGGTCAACCCGCTACAGCCAAGCTGGCCGTATTGCCCAAGAGCTCGGCTTGCCCGTGGCGATCAATAACCGCTATATTGATAATGATGTCAACGCGACAGAAATTGCTAACCAACTGGCGGAACTTGAAAAGCGAGCGAACGTGCAAGGGGCAGCGCTTGGGATGGCACGGCCTTACCCTGTTACGATTGATAATTTAAAATTATGGGCGGCAGGGCTTGGCGAACGTGGTTTTATACTGGTTCCTGCCAGTGCCATCGCGAACCGTCAAGTTATCCGCTAGAGTGAGTTTATCCTATGTCGCTTGTAGATTACCGCCCCTGTGTTGGCATTGTTCTAATCAACAAAGATGGCTTTATTTTTGTTGGGGAACGCTTTAATGCCCCTGGTGCTTGGCAAATGCCTCAAGGCGGTGTTGATGCTGGTGAAAAGCTTGAATCCGCAGCACTGCGCGAACTTTATGAAGAAACAGGCGTCCGAGAAGACTTAGTTCAGATCAAAGCCCAAACCAAAAATTGGCTACAGTATGACTTGCCCGATCACTTACAAGGCAAAGTTTGGCGCGGCAAATTTAAGGGGCAAAAGCAACATTGGTTTTTGATGGAATTTTTAGGGTACGATAAAGATATCCGCTTAGATATGCATGAACCAGAATTTAGCCGTTGGAAATGGTCACCGAAAACGGATGTGCTGCGTGAGATTGTTGATTTTAAGCGTGCTGTATATGTTCAGGCCCTAGGGGAGTTATTGCCATAATCAGACCGTGCCTTTCTATTTTTATGAGAATCATATATATTGGTCAGATTAGGGCTGTCGGCACTTTCTTCGTTCTGGATATGTCTTGGCTATGATTTGGTGATAAAGGAGATCTCTCATGTTTGGCCTACAAAAACCATCCCTGACCCTGCGGGTCGTCATCGGGAAATCAATGGGCTTTTTATTTGGCCTGTTTGGCCTGCTTTTAATCCCTGCTGTTGCCCCTGAAACAAGTACGATGCTGCTGGTGGCCTTTCTGTTTTATTATACCACGCTTGGTGCTGTGATTGGTGCATTTGGTGTCATGACTGTCAATTTACCGATTAAAATGCCCATGCCCTGGTGGTTTCGGGGTATCTGGCTGGGTGGTTGGATGAACTTCATCGTGACGCTTTTTGCGTATGATGAGCTAACAAAACTGATGCTGGCAATCAATGGCACGACAGGCTTGCCATTTTTATCCCCTTTTTGGCTTATTTTAGAAGGGGTCGCTGTGGGCTTTATTATTGACTGGGCGGCGACGCGCTGGGCTGGTGAAGGGCACGAGAGCACCGCAGAATTTGCGTGAATAGCTTTCATCAGCTAAGCGCCAATTGTTTTTGCTCAGAAGAACAGACTGAGATGCTCAGTGATAAAAGGTCTTTAGCCATAAAAACTGGTGCCGCTGGGGAGAATTGAACTCCCGACCTCGTCATTACCAATGACGCGCTCTACCACTGAGCTACAGCGGCCCGTAGGTTCGTGCAGGCTATTGCCATAGCACAGGCGATGATGCAAGCCAAAAACGCATTCTCGTGGCCATGCACTAATATTTTTACATTTAAACTTGAAATCAATTAGCCCACACGGCATTTTAGCAACATGAAAAATGATGATACACAAAAGCAAGCTGATAAACTAGCAAAAGTGGCTAAAGAAACCCAAAACCGTAAACAGATCACAGCGGTAGAAAAACAAATGCGTTTAGCCGAAACACTGCGGGCAAATTTACGCCGCCGCAAAGACCAATCCCGCGAACGTAAAGCAAAATAAAATCTCATAGTCTGTAATTTACTTTCGTGCGTTTCATGACTTGGCAAAGCTATTTGTTTAGCTTATGACACAAGGGTATCCTGCTAGTTTTTATCTTTGGAGAGCCTGTAATGAGCATCATGTCTGACAAATGGATCAGAAAGCAGAGCCAGAATAATGCTATGATCGAGCCATTTGTTGATGGCCAAGTGCGCGACGGCATTAGTTATGGTTTATCAAGCTATGGCTATGATGCGCGCGTTGCCCCTGAATTTAAAATCTTCACCAATGTAGATTCCGCAATTGTAGACCCAAAAGACTTTTCCCCAAAAAGCTTCGTCGACCGCGAGACAGATGTGTGCATTATTCCACCAAACAGTTTTGCATTGGCGCGTACAGTGGAATATTTCCGGGTACCAGAAGACGTGTTGGTGATTTGCCTTGGTAAATCCACCTATGCGCGCTGTGGTATTATTGTTAATGTTACCCCGTTGGAACCGGGGTGGGAGGGCCATGTCACGTTGGAATTTTCCAACACAACACCACTGCCTGCAAAAATTTATGCCAATGAGGGGGTGTGTCAGTTTTTGTTTTTTTCAGGCAATGAACCCTGCGAGACATCTTACGCTAAACGCATCGGTAAATATCAAGGTCAAACAGGCGTAACCCTACCAAGGCTATAGGCCATTATAGGGTATAATCATATAAAAGCCAAAATTATGCCTAACTTCAGGTCTATTACTGCGGCGATTATACAGACTTAAAGGGCAAGATAATGGAAAAACTGATCATCAAAGGTGGTAATGCTCTGCACGGCATTGTACCCATTAGCGGCGCTAAAAACGCTGCGTTGCCTTTAATGTGTACACCGCTTTTAACACCTGATCCTGTCACATTGGAAAATTTACCACGTTTGGCTGATATCAATACCCTTAATGATCTGCTTAATCATTTGGGAGTATCGATCACTATACGCGGCGGCAAAGGCGGTGCCACTGGACGGCGAGAAGGCCGCCGTATGACATTCGACGGGTCGGAAATCACCAATACAGTTGCCCCTTATGATATTGTGCGCAAGATGCGGGCTTCAATTCTTGTGTTGGGTCCCCTAGTTGCGCGGTTTGGTGATGCGACTGTGTCTATGCCTGGGGGGTGTGCCATTGGTAACCGACCGATTGATTTACATTTAAAAGCCCTAGAAGCGATAGGGGCGGACATTGAACTAAAGGACGGGTATGTCCGTGCCACGGCACCTCATGGCTTAACAGGTGGCACGGTTCGTTTTCCAATTGCTTCCGTTGGGGCCACAGAAAATATTTTGATGGCTGCCAGCCTTGCCAAGGGAACTGTAAACATCGAAAATCCAGCACGGGAACCTGAAATCATTGATTTGGCAAATTGCTTAAACTCCATGGGCGCGCGCATTGTGGGCGCTGGCACTGAATTTATCACCATTGAAGGGGTGCCACGTTTATATGGCTGCACTCATAGTGTGATGCCTGACCGCGTCGAAGCTGGTTCCTATGCTGTGGCTGCCATTATGACGGGTGGGGATTTGTTGTTAGAGGGCGCAAATGCCCATGATATGGGCGCGATGCTTGGTGTGCTGGAAGAAACAGGCGGTATCATTAATGAAGAAAAGGCTTGTGCAAGCCATAAAGGCGGTGTGCGGGTGAAATCAAACGGTCACCGCAAAGGGTTTGATCTGGTCACGCAGCCGTTTCCTGGCTTTCCAACCGATATGCAGGCCCAGTTTATGGCGCTTGCTGTTGTCGCAGATGGTGCCAGCGTCATTACCGAAGCTATTTTTGAAAACCGATTTATGCATGTGCCAGAACTGTGTCGCTTAGGGGCCGATATTACCGTAAATGGGGCGAGTGCCACAGTGCGCGGTGTGAACGCTTTGAAGGGCGCACCTGTCATGGCAACCGATTTGCGCGCCAGTATGAGCTTGGCGCTCGCTGGACTGGTCGCAGAGGGAGAAACCCATATTAACCGATTGTATCATCTTGATCGAGGTTATGAGGGTTTGGAAGGTAAACTCCGTGCTGTTGGCGCTGATGTTGAGCGTGTTCCCGCTTAAACGGCTCTTTGCCACTTGATTGCCTGCCCAGATGTGGTAAGACGCAGGGTATGAGCAAACCATTAAAATTAATGATCCAATCTGAGGGTGATTTACCCGTTGTTTCGAGCGTGATGCAAGACGCTGCTGTGCGGGTGGATGATCTGCGCTATGACCACGCAACAAAGCGCTTTATATTGGTGTGTAATCGCTATATGTGGGAGGCAAAGCGTTGGTACCGCCGCGGTCAGCGTACCCGTGCTGCCCTGCATTTTAATGATATTATAAGCGTGCAATTCAAAGGGATCAATCAATCAGAAAAATCGCAGGTGTTGGCACTTCTTGCGATTACATCCGCACCGTTAAATCAGGACAGTGAAACACCAGAAACACTGATAACGCTTAATTTTGCTGGCGGCGCGGCTATCCAGTTGCAGGCAGGGTGTTGTGATGGCCTTTTATCGGATTTAAGCCACAGCTGGGATGCCAAACGTATGCCTAGCCACAATGCTGAGCCATGAATGACATAGAATTAAAACGCAAAGTGGTCATATAGCGAGACCAATGAATAATGATTTCATTATTCGCTAAGTCTCTTGGGATAAGTCGAACCGACA
>JABABO010000075.1 GCA_014238195.1 Kordiimonadaceae bacterium
CCAGCATACTAACCCCCAGCCAAAACGCCAAAGACCAAGGTACAGACTTTTCAAGCCCTTTCAAAGCACCATCAAACGGTCTCGCTGTCTGCTTTTTGATGGTAAGCTGCCCGAATACCGCGCTTAAAATCACAACAAGACACAGTAAAGGCGCAATCAACCGCCCAACAACATACAACATATCCATCATATAAGTGTCACTGTGGCCTGGCATGATGGATATTGTACCTGGTGTATGTTGCAAATAGTGCGATGCAATCAAAGCTGCGACGAACAAAATGCCAAAGACTGTCCCTAAGCGGTGCGCTTTGAGCGTGGGCTGAGGCGGTTCCGGGTTATGATCTTCTAAGGGATGGAGTAATACATGAAGCAAAGACCCACAGGCAAAAGCCTGCCAATACCCTATGAGGGGCATTTGATACCAATCCCCCGCTAATGTTGTGATAAAATAGCCGATAACAGTCATGACCCCAAGGGCAGCGAGCACAAGCATACCACTCGGGGCGCTTAACACAGGGCGTAGCAACCACCAAACAGCCAGTGCGGTTCCAAGGCGGTGCAGCAGGATGCCCGTGGTGATAAACTCACCGTTTTGATGGGTATGGGCAAACGCTAATATTGCCCCATCACTGCCCGCATGCAGAATAAGCGCAAGGCAAGCGACAAGCATCACAATGCGGTGGGTCATTTCTTCAGATCTGTGGAACACAAGCTCAGCAAGCCACGGTAAGGCAAACCCAAGTACCCCAAGTAAAACGCCCCAAACACCTGCATGGGCAATCGCTTCTGGCAGTAAAGTTAACATCACAAGGCCAAGCACTGTCACCAGTACAAATCCATCCAGCATAGATTTCAGATTTGGCCGCGCACCAACAACCCGCGCCAGCAGGGGTGCCGCAAGAAGCAGCAACACGGATAAAATTAAAGCGATGTCCAAGCGAATCAATCCATTTCTTTGGTGGCGGCAAGCGACTGCGCGTCTGTTAGATACTGTTTGGTTATAATATTACAGTAATGAAAGCCAGACAAACTTTATTTCATCATCAAGATTTTATACAGTATCATTGAAAAGAATTTAAAGAGTACAAGAGGTTTCATCAACATTGCAAGGAACAAAATAGGCTTACAGATAACCACCAACACTGGTAAACGGCGTACAGCCCGTCCCTAATTTAAAACGGGTAATACCAGCCAATTCTGCGGTGTTTATTCCCCCCATATCCAAATAAAACACGCCCTGTTTTTTAAGGGCACAGATGCCTTGCCACATCACAAGGTTTTGAATATTTTGCTTGCGAGCCTGTTCCCCAGCCCAACCAATATGATATGTAGCGCTTTGTCCATGGACAAGAAACAAAGCCCCCGCAATCGGTTGTCGTTCTTGCATGACCGTCACACTCACGATTGGCTGCTTTTGCTGTACAGTCTGTGTGGTCTTTACAGTCTGGGCGGACTGGGCGGTCTGGGCGGCTTTCGCATATTCACCGATCAGTTCTGTTGGCAAGGCCTTATAACCTTTTGCCGTTTGTTGCTGTTCTTCCTTTTCTATGAGCCAAGTATAGTGATGAGTTTTATGCCCACCAATATTGACCGTCAGGCCTTGGGCTTTTTCTGCTTTGATAAGTTGGTTGCGCCATTTCCCTAGCAAATTTCTTCTCAATTCCGCAATATCGGGCCTTAAATCAAGCCAAGCTGTAGAAAAACCCGTCAGTACGCGCCGCATCCCAAGTCCCCGCATAAACAGTTGGTTTTCAGGTGTATCGCTTAAATTTAACTCGGTGATTAAAAATTGCCATTGCCATTTTTTATATGTTGCAGCCAGTGCACTTAAAGCCTGCTGTTTTTGAATATCACTACAGGCTTTTATCCATAAAGGACCCCGATAAAGCGTTGCTATTTTCACCAACCCCAAGAAGGTTGTTTCCATGACTAAAGCGATTCCAATATTTTCTTGCCCATCTTGAAAAGATATTTGATGAACATCTGCGCCGCAAGCCTGCATGGCATGACCGTAAGCATGATATTGCTGCAGTGGCAAGAAGGGCTGCTCAAAGTAAGCCTGTTGCCACTGATGGGCCTTAATCGAGGTTTTATCAATGTTTATGGCTTTCATCACACCCTCATGTTAGGCTGTTTGTCATGATAGTAAAACGCCAAAAATTAAAAACTGTTATGGGTCATAAACTTGCACCACAACGCCTAACCGCTTGGGCCTATAGTCTGGGATTTTTGTACGTAGGTATACCTTTTTTGGGGGGATTAGCCTTATTGGATATTTTACTCACTTTAATAGCACGGTATGGCTTTAATACCTGCTATGGCCTTCTGTGTTATTTGTAATATAGGCAGTGTGTTAACAAGCCGCAGCTGTGTGAATCGCTATAGCCAAATGCAGTGAATATTGATCACCACATTTGGCTATAAGTGTTTATGTGTCGGTTCGACTTATCAATAAATAATTAGATCATTATTCATTGGACTCGCTCTAACACACGTGATTGCGTTTAGTTTACTTTGACCAATTCTACATCAAAAACCAATGTAGCATACGGGGGAATACTGCGACCACTGCCACGTTCGCCGTAAGCTATATCATAAGGAATTGTGAGTTCCCATTTATCACCCTCTTGCATTAATTGCAGAGCTTCCGTCCATCCTGGGATGACGCCATTGACGGGGAATGAAGCAGGCTCGCCGCGCTTATAGCTGCTGTCAAATTCAGTGCCATCAATGAGCCGCCCTGCATAATGGACTGTCACTGTTGATGTGTCTGAAGGTGTAGCACCGCCGCCGCTTTCGATGATTTTATACTGTAAGCCGCTGGCGGTAGTTGTCACAGTGCTACGTGCGCCATTTGTTTGCAGGTAAGCCTCTTGTGGTGCTTTCATTTCTGCGATCATGCGGTCTTGCTCGGCCTGTAATTCTTGCTCTGACATAATCTGAATAAGCTCTACATCGAAAACCAATGTACTGTCTGCGGGAATGGGCCCACGATCAGTTTCGCCGTATGCGAGTTCAGCTGGAATAGCAAGTTGCCATTTCGCGCCTTCTTTCATCGATGTCAAAGCCTCAACCCACCCTGGAATTAAACGTCCTGCTGGGAAAATGGCTGGCTCACCGCGTTTAAAGCTACTGTCAAATTCAGTACCATCAATCAAGCGGCCTGCATAATGAACTTTCACCATATCCTCGGCAGTTGGTACGTCGCCAGTGCCTTCTGTTTCGACCTTATACTGCAATCCAGATGCCGTTACAGCCCAGCCATCTACGACTGCGTTTGTTTTTAGGTAAGCAATATTTTCTATAGCGTATTCGCTCATGGTTTTTCCCATATCTTGTGTGTTCACGGTCGGTGCTTCTGTCAACACCTCACCCGTTTGCTGATCAGTTTTGGTTTTATTTTCACTCGTATCACCACATGCGGTTATGCCCAATGTTAAAAGTATCATCGCACCTTTTGTGATCCATTTAGTCCTGTGACTAAGGTGATTATTCAATATTAAACGCATGTATTTGTCTTTCTTATCGTATGTTATAGCGAGACCAATGATTAATAAGCTTATTATTCATTGATAAGTCGAACCGCAATAAATATTTATAGCCAAATAAGGTGATCAAAAATCACGGCATTTGGCTATAATGCCCCCACGGATAAACACCCTTAGAAGCCGCTAGCTTGCGGGACACTAACCAATTGCTTGCTGCCCGACAAGTCATCAGCGACGTTAATTCTCAGAAAATCTAAAATTATGCGACCAATTGAGCAATATTTATGGTATTCGTATAGGCCAATGACTTAATAGCGAAAATGTAAGCCCAAATATAGCGCTTAGATGCTAAGAGTAAAAGTATGGAATTTCACAGTACAGCAATGCTTGAGCAAATCCCAATCTATAATCAGGCAAGCTATCTCGCGCTATATAACGATGTGGGTGCAGATACATTTGTCATTTTACTTGCCAGTTTGTGCGATGAAATTGAAATGACATCGGCGGCAATCCTACAAGCCGTCGAGGGTAAGAACTGGGAAATTATCGACAATCAAGCCCACACCCTAAAAAGCACCGCCCGTACTTTTGGTGCTGACAGGTTAGGCGAGGCCTGCTCAGTCCTTGAGGAACTGGCAAAATCGAAGCCCGCAAGAACGCCGCACAAGGATGATATTGCAGCACTTTTGACGATTGCCAAGGAAACACACATAGTTTTTAGCGCTCTAAAAGGCTAAAATCAAAGCCTTAAGCCGATAAGCGGCTGATTTCTGCGCGCAGCTCAGCCAGACCATAGCCTTTTTCACTGCTCGTTGCCAATACAACAGGGTGACAAGCAATAAATTTTTTGCAGGCCAGTAAGGTTTTTTGTAAAATTTTATCTCGGTCAGCAATTTTAAGCTTATCAAGCTTGGTTAAGACTATCTGATAATTTACTGCCGCTTCGTCTAGCATTGTCATGATTTCACAATCATTCGGCTTTAAACCGTGGCGACTATCAATCAACAACAACACCCGCCTAAGATTAGAGCGCCCTCTCAAGTATCGTTTCACGAGCTCAGTCCAGCGTTCCACCTTAGCGCGTTCGATTTTCGCATAGCCATAGCCTGGCAAATCCACCAAAAACATTGGATGACCAACGTCATCACCCATGGTGAAATAATTCAGTTCTTGTGTGCGTCCTGGCGTGTTCGATGTACGGGCCAATGATTTGCGACCCGTTAGTGCATTTATCAAACTAGATTTACCAACATTTGACCGTCCCGCAAAAGCCACTTCATTGCGTTCCACCGGTGGAAGTGTATCCAAAGATACTGCACCTTTGACAAAATCAATCGGCCCCGCAAACATCAATCTGCCAGTTTCTAATTCTTGCTGCGTATAGCTGATAGGGTCGCTCATGGTGCCGCCAAAACTTGTCTAGGTTTCTGCGGCACTGGAACGGCGAATAATATACCATTGTTGCAAAAACGACAATAAACTGTTCCATGTCCAGTATAGCACGAGCCCAGCCGAGAAACTTGCCATCACAAACGTAAAGATAATCGGCAGCATATTCATAATCTTTTGTTGCGCAGGTTCCATTGTTTGCGGGGTTAGCTTTTGCTGCACATACATGGTAATGCCCATCAAAATTGGCAAAACACCCACTGCGATCAAGCTTGGCGGGTCCCAAGGGATCAATCCAAACAAATTAAGCGGGGTTAATGGGTCTGGTGCACTTAAGTCAGTAATCCAAGCAATGAAAGGCTGATGCCGCATTTCAATGGTCACATACAGCACTTTATAAAGCGCGAAAAAAACAGGAATTTGCAACAGCATGGGCAAACAGCCTGCGGCTGGATTTACCCCTTCTTTTTTATACAAAGCCATCATTTCCTGTTGCAATTTTGTGCGATCATCCTTGTAGCGTTCCTGCAATGATTTCATCTTAGGTGCGACATTTTTCATCTTTGCCATCGATACATAAGATTTATTAGCCAGAGGAAACAAAATAAGCTTCATCACAACAGTCAGCAACAAAATCGCTACGCCGAAATTTCCTGTTAGTTCGAAGAAATATTGCAAGCCTTTAAAGATAGGGCGAGTGAGCCAATAGAACCAACCCCAATCGATTGTACGGTCAAAGAGCGGAATACTGAGCTGTGCTTCATAATCATCAATCGCATTTACAATTTTGGCACCCGCATAAAAGTGGTTGTTGGTTGTCAGGCTTTCACCGATTGCTAGCGCTTGCCAATCCTGAATATAATCCACACGGTAGGAAACGCCGTTGCCACGATCTAAATGGGCAAAACGAGCACGGGCCTGCTTTTCAGACGAGTCTGGGATTAAAATGGTCATCCAAAATTTATCGGTTATGCCCATCCAGCCCCCTACATTGGTGTTTGATTCGAAATGGCCGTCATCTTCTAACTCGCTGTAGCTAAGTTCTACCAGCGTGCCATCAATCACACCGATGGGACCTTCATGCAGAATATACATACCTTCGGTATCTGGAGTGCCACCACGGCGAATCATCCCAAATGGGGCCAGGGCAATCACACCATCACTTGTGTTCAAGGCGCTTTGTTCAACGGTGAACATAAAGCGATCATCAACGCTTATTTTCATCAAAAAGCGCACCCCTTGGCCGTTATCCCACGACAGGGTCACAGGGTTTTCAGGGGTAAGTGTATCATAATCAGCTTGCCAGATTGTTGTATCCGAGGGGGCATAACCAGCTGCTTGGTTTTGTGCCGCCCAGCCATAGCCAACATAATAGCTGTCTGATTGGTTTTTTGGCTTCAGCAAACGAACGTTTTCAGCGTTTTCTCTCAGTGTAACAAGATGATTGTTTAAAGTCAGTTGATCAAACAAAGCGCCCCTTAGGTTTATGGACCCTGTTAATTCACCTGTTTCGATTATAACCTGACCAACATCTGGCAGCGGCGCAAGCGTCGGGGCTAAAACATTTGCAGGTGATGAGAGGTCAGCAGAGGCATCATTAGGCGGGGTAATCGCATCCGGATCAGCAACACTATTTTGACTATTGTTTTGTTCTGACGGGTTTGCGAGCTGCTCTAATTCATATTGACGCTGCGCTTCTTCCATGCGGGGCTGAAGATAAAACTGATCGTATCCAAACATAATCAAAAAAGATAAGCCTACAGCTAGGAAGATATTTTTATTGTCGCCCATCGGTTAAAAACCTTTAAATTCCTTATACTTTCATAAGGTGGCTTTAATGGTAAAAATAGCCACATGAAAGGATCGTATCATTAAAAAATAAGTCGTTATGCTTAGGTCGCTTTACGCTTTTTGTCTTGCGCTCAGTGTATCCTACATATCCTTGGGCGTTCCCTTATCACGGCTTGGCACAGGATCATAGCCAAAACCGCCCCAAGGGTGACATCGGCCAATCCTTTTTACCACGAGCCACCCCCCATACCATGCACCATATTGGGTAATAGCCTGAGTTGCGTAGGCGCTGCATGTAGGCTGATAGCGACAATTAGCACCCAGTAACGGCGATAGTGCCAACTGATAAAATCGAATGAGGCCCAAAAAAACCCACCCCGCAATACCCACACGCACAGACTGCTGTGGTTTTTTCGACTTATCGCAATATTTATCAGGCTTTTGCATCATGCTTACTGACCTTCGGTTTTAAATCAGCCCCTTGGGCAAGTTTTACCAAAGCCCACTGCAAATCTTTCTGTAAGCTGTCAAAGGGGTAATCAATCGCAGCAGTTCGGGCAATGAGCACGTAACGCTGTCCTGCAAGGCCGTATTGGTTAAAAAGCCCTTTTGCGGCTTCTTTTAATCTACGCCTCGCTTTATTTCGCATCACTGCATTACCGACTTTTTTAGACGCCGTAAAACCAAGCTTTGCTAGCCCTTTATCGTCATTCAAGTGATCTATTTGTATAATAAACGCTGGGGTCACCCATTTACGGCGCGAAGCAGCAGTTTCAAGATAGTCTTTGCGTTTGGTGATTCGCGCTGTGCCTGCTTTTATACATAAAGCGTTACTAGTCTTTTTAGCTATGTTGACGGTCTTTGACATAAACGGCTTATAACAAAGCCCTGCTCGGAAATAAAGAAAGCCGATCAAGATTCCTCTGGACCGGCATATTCAATTCAGTACTGTCCACTGAAAATCTTACGCTGAAAGGCGCTTACGACCTTTTGCGCGGCGAGCCCGCAAAATGTTGCGGCCACCGACAGTTGCTTTACGGGCACGAAAACCGTGACGACGTTTGCGAACGATAACACTAGGTTGATAGGTACGTTTCATTGTTCCTACTCCATTTATTTTGTCATTAGGGCCATAAGCACACGCTGAACAGCTAGGCATAAGGCATATCAATTCTTCGAGGGCTGTATAAACGCACCGTTTTCACCTGTCAACCGCCTTAACAGTCTGATTCAGTCCTTTCTTTCAAAAAATCAAAATTAAAGTGTTAAAGCGACAAGATATTGCATTGATCACTGCAAGTGCCTATCTGTTAACGACGAGAATATTTGTATCAATCTGAGTAGGTCTTGTTTAAAGTAACTCTATGCCTGAATTATACAGACCCATCACATCCAGCTTGCGCTCTCGCCTGTTGTTTTTAACAGTGGTTTTCATTCTGGTTGTTGAAATGTTCATTTATGTGCCAGCAATTGCCACATACAGGCAAGGTTTTTTAGAAGAACGCATGGTGGCAGCGCAAATTGCTGGCTTATCCTTAGAAGAAGCCCCAGGGAACAACATCAGTCCAGACCTAGAGCGAGAGCTTCTTGCCACAGCGGGGGTTATTTCTGTGATTATGCGCCGCGAGGACAAAAGCCTTCTGCTGGGCTATGATTTGATGCCCGAAGAACCCGAAGCAACTTTTGATTTGACAAATCCATCGCTGGGGACCTTGATTATTGATGCTTTTGAGACATTGGACGCAGAAGGCGACCGTATTATCAGTGTGCGTGGGATGCCGACAGTGGCAGGCACCCGCTTTCTCGAAATCACCTTAGCTGAAAACGATCTTTTTACAGCGATGCGGCAATTTTCAAATAATATTTTGATTCTATCTATTATCATATCTGTATTTACGGGTGTTTTGGTATATTTATCCCTGCATTGGATGTTGGTTCGGCCTATGCGCCGTGTCCGCAGACGCATTGTTGATTTTCGCCGTCAACCAGAGGTCAAACCCAATACTAAGGGTTTAAAGTCACGCCGCCGCGATGAAATAGGCTTGGTAGAACGTGAGCTATCGCGGATGCAAATAGAATTGCAGCAAAACTTAAAGAGCAAAAAAAGACTCGCTGAGCTTGGCGAAGCTGTGGTCAAAATCAATCATGACCTGCGGGGCATTCTCGCAACGGCGCAGCTTTCGTCCGATGCTTTGTCAAGGGTGCGCGATCCACGAATTGAAAAAATATCACGCCGAATGATAACCGCTGTGTCAAGGGCGGTTGCCCTGTGCGAACGGACCATGCGCCACGGCAAATCCGCAGAACCAGAGCCAGAGCCTACCTGGCATCCCCTATATATAAGCTTCTGTGAAGTTGGCGATGCGCTCGGTCTAATGGATAGTGATGACTTTAAATTTAATATATCAATCCCAAAAGATATGACCGCCTATATGGATTCGGATCAAATGCACCGTGTTTTCTTAAATATTTGCCGTAACGGAACCGAAGCGCAAGGCGGCAAAGGCGAGATAGATATAAGCGCAAAGAAAGAAGATAATGGCACGGTTCATATAGTGATTAAAGACTATGGGCCAGGGATCCCCAATACTGCGATGCCTAACTTATTTAAACCCTTTTTATCCAGTAATAAAGTTGGCGGCACAGGCCTTGGTCTGGCGGTCGCGCGGGACATCGTATTGGCGCATGGCGGTCAGATCGGCCTTAAAGAAACCTGCGGTGATGGGGCATCCTTTTTGATTTGCTTACCCGGACCTGATGAGGGTCCAAATGATAACCGTGAGAACACAAAAATGGTACCATCAGACGCAGAAAATAGCCCATGAAAATAACCACAAAAGCTGGTCCTAAAGACACCCTATGCGATATTCAAGGCTTACTTGTGGGCCACGCTCACGATGCGCATGTTAACACGGGTACAACAGCAATTATACCTGATGCCAACTTAGCAGATGGTTTTATAATGGGCGTGGATATTCGCGGCGGTGGGCCAGGTACCCGGGAAACCCCCGCCCTTGATCCTGCCTGCTTGGTTACACATTTTCATGGACTAATATTATCAGGCGGCTCGGTTTTTGGTCTCGCCGCTGCTGATGGTGCCACACAAATGTTATCCTCTAAAGGCCGCGGCCTCAGCCTAGGGGGTGACACTGTACCCCGTGTCCCTGTTGTTCCTGCTGCAATCTTATTTGATCTTGCAAATGGCGGTGATAAATCGTGGGAGGAGCCCCCCTACCGCACCCTTGGTGCTAAAGCTGTTGAAAACGCCAATGATACACTTACATCTGGCCGTTTTGGGGCTGGTTTTGGTGCCCGTGCGGGGGCTATGCAAGGGGGTATTGGGACAGCGAGTTTTGTCAAAGATGACGGCTGTATGGTTGCGGCCCTAGTTGCTGTCAACAGTTTTGGTACAGTCACGAATGACAATCAGATCAATGACCATCTGGGGACTGTGGACCTTCCTAAGCTGGGCATACTGGCGACAAACACCACAATTGGCGTTGTTGCAACCAATGCTGCCCTTGATAAAGCAGGCTGTAAACGACTTGCTATGATGGCCCATGACGGCCTTGCCCGCACCATTAAACCCATCCATACCCCCTTCGACGGCGATACGATCTTTGCGATCAGTACAGGCACACATACAGATGATCAAGCTTTAGAACCAAAAACCGCCAAGGCTGCCGCGCTAGATTTGGCCGTTATGGGCACCTTAGCCGCTGACTGTATGGCGCAAGCTATTATGCGGGCTGTAAATGGTTAAAATCAGCGATCAAATAGCCTTTTTTATCGGGATTAGGGCCTAGTTTTATTTAAAGCTTTGCGCTCATTCACCACAAAATCTTCCAAAGCCTCAATAATGGCTATGGCGTCAGCGCGTTGTTTTGCCAATAAGGGATCATCCGATATGCTTAGATCATATATCGGGGCACTGATATGGCTCATACGTGTTAACAAAAGCTGCGCCGTGTTCCAGCTTTCCAAGCCCTGAATGGCATGCTTTTGATAAGTTGTTTGCGCGAACTGAAATGCATTTGTGGTATCCATCAATACCTTACGCATCGTTTTTGGTGACATCACATGTGATTCATCATCAGACAGCAACGGCTTTGGTATGGCGCTTGGTTCAGCGCGTATAATCACCCGTTCCCGCGCGCTGTCATTCGGCAGTGGGCTTGCAAGGTCTGGCCATGGCCCATCAGCGCTAGCGCAGGCCGATATAAATAGCGTAACTATTTGTATTAAAATAAGCTTTAGAGGTTTCACAGTTTATTCCAACCCGTTAAGTTAAGGGGGTATAGCGCACTATAGCGAGACCAATAAATAATGAGTTCATTATTTATTGATAAGTCGAACCGACA
>JABABO010000179.1 GCA_014238195.1 Kordiimonadaceae bacterium
GTTGTATTAGAATCTGTACCTAAACCCACCTAAACCCAATGACACTCTTATTCGAGAAAAAAACTGTACTTTCTGCACTAAACTGTGGCCTATTAGCTCAGGGAAAGTATTTTTATCTTGTTAACAGAGTTAATTTTTAGGGGACAAATCTTGAGCCAAACAAATATCAAAGACCCAAGTCTCGTTGATGCACTTATTCCTGTTGCTGTATTGGTCGTTTTGCTCGCATACTCAGTGCAGCTTTATGGGTCAGATTCGTCGCTAGGTGCCAATCAAATTGCCCTGATGTTCAGTTCAGTGATTGCTTTGATTGTTGGCTGGAAAAATGGTCACAGGTGGCCAGATATCGAAGACGCTATAAAAAAAGGCATTACCAGCACCTTTGGGGCAATCCTTATTTTAATGGCAGTGGGTTCGCTGATTGGTTCTTGGATTTTATCAGGCACAGTGCCGGCGATGATTTATTATGGCCTGCAGCTCATAAACCCTGATATTTTTTACTTTTCGGCTTGCGTTCTTAGCGCCATTACTGCTTTGTCGATTGGAAGCTCTTGGTCAGCGGCCAGTACCGTTGGTGTAGGGTTGATAGGCGTTGCGGCTGGGCTTGATTTATCCCTAGAAATTACAGCAGGGGCGGTGGTATCAGGGGTGTATTTTGGTGATAAAATGTCACCGCTTTCTGATACAACAAACCTAGCGCCTGCAGTTGCTGGCGGTGATTTATTTTCGCATATCCGACATATGGTTTGGACAACGACGCCAGCAATTATTATTGCTTTGATTTTGTATCTTATTTTAGGATTTATGAATGACACAGAAGTTGATATAGTTAACTTGAATGAACGCTTAGAGTATATTGATCAGAGTTTCAACATTGGCCTACATTTATTCATACCGCTGCTGGTGGTTTTGGGTCTTGCTGTAAAACGCTACCCACCCTTTCCGCTCTTGTTTTTCGGGGCGATTTTCGGGGTGGTTTTTGCGCTTATTTTCCAGCAATCAACAATTTTAGCATTCGTGAATAATCCCGATGCCAGTGTGTTTCAAAATATGGTAGACGGTGCTTGGCGGTCGTTATTCAGTGGGTATGAAGCCAACACGGGTTCAACGGAAATAGATGAACTGTTAACGCGCGGCGGCATGGCGGGTATGATGAACACAATTTGGTTGATCATATGCGCGACTATTTTTGGCTCCGTTCTTGAATACCTTGGCATGCTGCGCTGTATTGTTCTGGCGGTGATAAGTTTTGCCAAGGATACGGGATCGTTGATCTTTTTAACGGCTTGCACCTGTATTGGTGTGAATGTGATTGCGGCAGACCAATATATGGCGGTCGTGCTTCCTGGGCGCATGTATAAAGTAGAATTTGAAAAACAGAATCTGGCCCCTAAGAATTTATCCCGCATTTTAGAAGATAGCGGTACCGTTACCTCGGTTCTGATACCGTGGAATACATGTGGGGCTTTTATGGCAGCGACACTTGGTGTTCAGACTTTTGACTATGCAATATTTTGTTTCTTTAATATCACGAGCCCGTTTATTTCTGTTGCATATGGTTATTTAAATTTTACAATTGAACGGTTGGACGTTGTTCCAATTGCAGGCAGTAGCTCGTAATATAGTGTCAATAAAAAGGTAGGACAGAGTATGATACATGCGTATGCAGCAAAAGAAGCAGGCGGCCCTTTAGAAGACTATAGCTATGACCCAGGCTTGCTGGGGACTGACCAAATTGAAATTAATGTTGAATCATGCGGTGTATGCCATAGTGATATGAGCATGCTCGATAATGCTTGGGGTATGACCAGCTATCCCTTTGTGCCAGGGCACGAAGTTGTTGGGACTGTGGGTGCAATCGGCGATACTGTGACATCCTTGAAAATTGGGCAGCGAGTTGGCCTTGGTTGGCATGCAGGTTATTGTAACAGTTGTCATACCTGCCATAGCGGTGACCATAATCTGTGTGGGCAAAGATCAACAACGATTATCGGTCGCCACGGGGGCTTTGCCGATAAAATCCGTGCGCAGGACACAGCCGTTGTTGCCCTACCAGATGCGATAAATCCAGCATCCGCGGGGCCTTTGTTTTGCGGTGGTATCACTGTGTTTAATCCGCTGGTGCAATTTGATATTAAACCGACATCAAAAGTCGCCGTAATTGGTATTGGTGGGCTAGGTCATATTGCTTTGCAATATCTGCGGGCGTGGGGCTGTGAGGTCACGGCTTTCACATCAAGCGAGGGCAAAAAGCCAGCGCTTTTGCAAATGGGTGCGCATCATGTTTTAAACTCCCGCAATAAGGATGAACTTAAAGCCGCAGGGGGGCGTTTTGATTTGATATTATCAACCGTTGATGTGAAATTGGATTGGAACGCTTATATCGCAACACTTGCGCCAAAAGGGCGTTTGCATTTTGTTGGTGCACCGCTTGCGCCGCTTGATATTCAAGTATTCCCACTGCTGATGGGACAACGATCAGTTTCAGGTTCCCCTGTGGGTAGCCCCGCCGTGATTAAAAAAATGCTTGATTTTTCCGCGCAGCATAATATCGAACCGATTGTCGAGTATTTCCCAATGTCGAAAGTCAATGAAGCAATGGCGCATTTACGCGCGGGCAAGGCGCGTTACAGGATTGTCCTCACCCGCGATTAAGATCAGCGTAAAAACAAAAAAGGCGGCACACTATAGCCAATAGCGGTGAATTTTGATCACCACATTTGGCTAAAGTATTTATTACGGTTCGACTTATCCCAAGAGACTTTGCTAATAATAAGATTATTATTTATTGGTCTCGCTATAAAGGATTATTGTGCCGTTAGACTTTCCAGAAAATGTTCTTTTTATAAAGCCTGTGCATTATTGCATAAGATAAGACCAAAAAGAGGATAGCAAAGGCGAGGGAGCCATTATAGTTACCTAAAATTGGTTGCAGGATGCGGCTGTAAACATAGGTTTGTAAGTCTATAGATCCGATGGGAAATCCGATGGGGATCATCACCAAAATACGGGCTGCAAACTGTGACCCCACATAAAATAATAAGGCATTTGCCCCAAAAACAATGAAAGGGGCAGACCAAGCACGCCATTGTTTTTCATCCAATACATATGAAAGCATTGCCAAGCATAGCAGCCCCATGCCTGTTGACAGAATAACGTAACTTGGGGTCCATAGGGCTTTGTTGATGGGAATAAAGGGGGCCAGCAGATAACTTATAGCAACCAAAGCAATACCAAGTAAGCAATAGTGTTTGCAGTAGGCTGTCGCTGGTAAGCCTTTTTGCATATGAAGACCGATAAAATAACCAAAAATGCAGCCACTGACCGCCGGTATTGTTGAGAGCAGTCCCTCAGGGTCAAAGGCAAAAGGGGATGCTGTTTGATAATAAACATGATCAGCACTAAGGACGTACAGATCTATGGCGGCTGCTAAATTATTACCATACGCCCAAAGTCCGACCGCACGTGTGCCATCGGGTAAATAATAGGGAACCAACATCATCGCAACGCTATAGATAATCAGCAGCAAAACACTGATCAATGCGAGGCTTTTTTTGGAGAAAAAAAGGATGAACCCAGCGGTAAGAGCAAACACAAGACCGAGCCTTTGTAGCACACCAAGAATGCGTATATGTTCAACACGGTCAGTCCACCAATCATAGGTCGGATCAAAAACATTATAATAAAAAATTGCAATCAAAAGCCCCAAAGCAAAAAGCTTGCCGCCACGAATATACGCTTTTTTTAGCGCGTTGAATTTATCAGATATGTTTTCGGGAATGTGCTTCATGGAAAA
>JABABO010000176.1 GCA_014238195.1 Kordiimonadaceae bacterium
ATTTTTTTTGATTTCTTATTATTTGTTTTAAATTTTTATTATTTATTATAAAATTTATTAAAGATGTTGCTTCTAGAGGTTGATAATTTTTTGGAATTTTTACTTCAATCATTATATTTGTTATAATAATTCAAGAAATAATTTTGTCATTAATTTTAATTGTTCCAGACTTAATTATTTCACAAACAATTCCACCTTTTAGTTTTAAATGTCTAACTAATTCCTTATCTTCATTAAGAAGATTAGCTAAATAAATGCAAGGATGTCTTAACTTAATAACTTGTATTTCAGCATTACCTATAATAATTTTTTTCCCTATTAATTGATTTAACTTTATATCTTTGGTTATGATATTTCTTCTGAAATCTTCATATTCAAATTTATTATTATAATGACTATTCACAAAGTCAATATTTTCTGACTCTATCAAAGATATTTGCTGATGTGGTTTATCTTTATTTGACCACGTACCTTTTTCTAGATAATATCTATCACCTTCGATCCCTTTATTTTTGACCGCAAAAATTGATTTTTGTAATATAGGTTTAGCTGATGCTTCATTTGCAATACATATTTTAAGTACACTAGACATTTTTATAAGAATTATATTACAATTTTAATTGGAAATTAAATATATAGTATATAGTTAATTTTAATAGAAATATTGTATAGATATAAAAAGTATTATTTATGAAAAATCAAAAAACTAATAAAGAAATTGCCTTTGGTATTCGAAGAAGAGTTTTTGAACATTCAATAATAAATAATGGTGGTTATTTAAGTCAAGCCTGTTCAGCAGCTGAACAACTTGCTTGGTTATATAATGAAGCTTTACATATTGGTGAGCCCACCTTGCCAATGTTACCAAAAAATTTCTCAGGAGTTCCATCAAATACTAATAAGCAATATGTAACTCAGTCTACGCATTTTAAAACCAGCTTTCGGGCTGGTTTTTTATTTACAATAAGCTGATAGGTTAGGGAAAACAGGAAAATTGGTGAGCCCTACAGGATTCGAACCTGTGGCCTACTGATTAAAAGTCAGTTGCTCTACCAGCTGAGCTAAGGGCCCTCACAATTCAGTGTTCAATTTTGATTAAAATATCATCCTTGAACGAAGCGGAACTTAGGGCTAGAAGCCCACCCCGTCAAGCAAAAGAATGATCCGATTGTGATTTTTTATTCTTAACATCAAAATTCCCAATTCCTTATAACAAAGGACCATTAAATTATATGGGGTCTATATCACCAGCAACATACTTAGTGCGGAAAGCCTGTGCATAAAGGCTCAATTTATTTTCAGTAATAGCATCACGCAAACCAGCCATAAGGCCTTGATAAAATTGCATATTATGCCAAGTCAGCAACATCGGCCCCAGTATTTCACCACTCCGTATTAAGTGATGGATATATGCACGGCTATAGTGCGTACATGCAGGACATGCGCACGCCTCATCTACGGGTCGGGTATCATCTTTATGACGCGCATTTTTAATGTTTATTGGACCGCGCCATGTAAATCCTTGGCCCGTGCGACCTGAACGCGAAGGCATAACGCAGTCAAACATATCAATGCCACGCTCCACAGCCCCGACAATATCATCAGGTTTTCCAACGCCCATAAGATAACGCGGCGCAGTGTCAGGCATATTGGGCGCCGTATAATTCAAAACTTCGAACATCATGTCTTGGCCCTCGCCCACGGCAAGCCCGCCAACTGCATAGCCATCAAATCCTATATCCGTTAATGCAGAAATAGATTCCCTGCGCAAATTTTCGTAGACACCACCTTGTACAATGCCGAACAATGCAGACAGTGCTGCATGGTCTTCCCCACTATTGAAGCCATCACGGGAACGTTTTGCCCAGCGCATAGAAAGCTGCATGCTTCCCCGTGCTTGATCCTTTGTCGCAGGGAATGGGGTACATTCATCAAAAGCCATGACAATATCAGACCCTAATAAGCGCTGAATTTCCATTGACCTTTCCGGTGATACCATGATTTTTTGACCATCAATATGGGAACGAAAAGTGACCCCTTCCTCGGTCATTTGGCGTAACTCAGACAATGAAAATACCTGAAAACCACCACTGTCGGTTAAGATGGGACGGTTCCAATTCATAAATTTATGCAAGCCGCCCAACTTATGAATACGCTCAGCCGTTGGACGCAACATCAAATGATATGTGTTACCAAGTAAAATGTCAGCCCCTGTGGAACGCACGCTTTCAGGCATCATGGCTTTAACTGTACCCGCAGTCCCCACAGGCATGAAAGCGGGTGTACGAATATCGCCGCGTTTCATTTTAATTGTACCAGCGCGGGCGGCCCCATCTTTTGCATGAATTTCAAATTGGAAACGAGGTTTAAAATGCTTTTCTGTCATACGTTTATGCTCGAATGCGAAGAATAATTTGGAAGTAACAAGCTGCTATCGCCGTAGCTATAGAAGCGATATTTTTCCTTGATGGCTATTTTATAGGCATCCTGCATGGTTTCAAATCCTGCAAAAGCGCAAACAAGCATGAACAATGTGCTTGCTGGTAAATGAAAGTTCGTCATTAACGCGTCAACAGCTTTGAATTTATAGCCAGGTGTAATGAAAATATCCGTGTCGCCGCTAAAAGGATGTACAGCCCCTTGATCATCTGCTGCACTTTCAAGCAAACGTAGGCTGGTCGTACCCACAGCAACAATGCGTCCACCAGCAGTGCGCACCGCGTTCAACTGATCTGCAGTACCGCGTGTAATTTCGCCCCATTCACTGTGCATTTTATGATCATTGGTATCATCGACCTTAACAGGAAGAAAGGTCCCTGCCCCAACATGCAATGTTACTTGGCAGCTTTGTATACCTTTAGCGTCCAACTTTTCCATCATGCCAGCATTAAAGTGTAAACCCGCCGTCGGGGCAGCGACTGCGCCGTCTTCTTGGGCATAAATAGTTTGATAATCACTGTTATCTGCTTCATCAATGGCGCGCTTTGATGCTATATACGGCGGCAACGGCATTTCACCATGTGCTTCTAGGGCATCGGTCATGCTGGACCCTGCAAGATCAAAAGCAACTGTGCGCTCCCCCGCTTCACCAATGGCAGTCACTGTGGCTTCTAATCCGCCAAAATTAAGAACATCTCCCAAACGGATTTTTTTCGCGGGACGCGCAAAAACCTGCCAAGTATTTTGATTAACCCGTTTATGCAGTGTGATTTCAATATTTGCATTACCACGTTTGCCATGAAGTCGCCCAGGCACGACACGGGTATTATTAAACACTAAAATATCTTTATGGGTTAGATGGTCTGCTAAATTCATAACCCCATGATGGCCAAGATTTGCACCCTTTACGACAAGCATACGAGCGCGACTTCGTGGCCGCGCAGGTCGCAGCGCAATAAGATCTTTTGGTAGTTCGAAATTAAACAGCTCTACATCCATGCGGAGCTTTTACTGGATGGAAAGCACATAAACAAGCCAAACTATCGCCAAAGACAGTAATGAACGCTAGCCATCTATGTCTGCTGCCACACGCATCGTAACAATTTTGGACGGTTTCAAGGGTGGTTCGCCCTTTTCAATCATGTCCACAAATTCCATACCACCAATCACACGTCCCCACGCGGTATATTGGTTATCAAGGTGTGGTACACGGGTTAAACAGATAAAAAATTGACTGTCCGCGCTATTTGGATCACCCGTGCGGGCCATCGATAACGTACCGCGCAGATGCGGTAAATCATTAAATTCCGCATCCAGATTTTGGCCTGAACCGCCCATCCCAGTACCCGTTGGGTCGCCCGTTTGCGCCATAAAGCCATCAATGACACGGTGGAAGACAATGCCATCATAAAAGCCTTCGCGTGCCAATTTCTTGATACGAGCTACATGATTTGGCGCCTTATCAGGACGCAAGCCAATGAGAACCCGGCCAAATTCGGTTTCAAGATACAATGTATTGTCTTTATCTAGTGCGACTGCGTCGTTTGCCTCGGTCATAATATTCACCACCAATAGAGCCGCCAAAAGCGGAAAGGTTTTCATAATTTTCTTTAACATGAGTCAGTACTTATCTCGTTTCAACATCAATGGAAAGCTTAATAAAGCTATTCACGTCCATTTCGTTCATCAAGTTTGGCCTGCACAGCTTTGGCTATTTTATCAGGAACAAAACCCTCAATCTTACCGCCATACAGTGCGACTTCTTTCACAAGCCGCGATGCAATTGTTTGATACTTAGGATCAGCCATCAGAAATACTGTTTCTACATCTGGGTTGATTTGATAATTCATCCCGGTCATTTGGAATTCATATTCAAAATCGGCAACAGCGCGTAAACCTCGGATAATAATATCCGCGTTCATACGCATTGCAAAATGCATTAAAAGCTCATTAAATTGAACGACTTCATAATCGACCTTAGCATCACTTGCCATTGGCAATGTTGCTTCTTCCACCATTTTTACACGTTCATCAAGGGTAAAAAGTGGGTCTTTGCTGCTATTTGTGGCAACACCAATAACAAGTTTATCAACAAGCCGTAAGCCGCGCTTGATGATATCAATATGCCCATTAGTAATGGGGTCAAAAGTCCCTGGATAGACACCAATACGATATCTGCTCAAAACATCCCTCCCATAGGGTTCATCAACGTAACCAGTATGCTGAACACATCATACCTAAGCTGCAACAGGTAGCACATAAGCAAACACACTAGCTAGCTCACTGTCACAATCAAGGAAAAAGTCTCTGTGATAGCAAAAAATATTTAATGTATAAGATTATAAATGCATCATAAAGCATTGTTATATTTTAATTTTTAAAATTATACTCACTCGTCTTTGACGTCCTCTTTTGATATATCCTCAGAATTCACGGAAGTTTCACCTACATCTGCCTCAGCGTCACCATCCTCATCCTCGCTTTCCATCAGTGCTGTCACCGACATAATCGTTTCGTCATCGGCAACCTTAAACAGCGTTACACCTTTTGTCGCACGGCCAGCAATTCGTACGTCATGCACAGGCATACGGATAAGCTTGCCTGCATCTGTAACCATCATGACTTGTTCTGATTCTGTGATGGGGAAAGCAGCGATGACATCACCTATTATGGCCCGTAAATCATCTTTGCTTGGTACATTCCAAATCCCTTGGCCACCACGGCCTGAAACACGGTATTCATGGCTACTGGTTCGTTTGCCAAAGCCATTTGTTGTAATGGTTAGAATAAACTGCTCTTTTTCAGCAAGCTCACTCTGCAAGTCTTCACTCAGCGTGACATCCGCAGGTTCAGTTTTCCAAACGGCGGATTTCAAATAAGCGTCACGCTCCTCAACGGTTGCTTTAGTGCCATTAAGGATACACATAGATACAACTTCGTCGCCATGTCTGAACTTCATCCCGCGCACACCTGTACTTGTTCGACCAACAAATAGCCGCACATCACTGGCACGGAAGCGAATGGCACGCCCGCCTTTTGCGGCAAGCATAACATCATCGGCTTCGGTACAGACCGAAACCCCGATCAATTTATCATCGTCATCAGAAAAACGAATGGCGATCTTACCGTTGGCCATCACGTTTGAAAAATCGGACAAACGATTGCGGCGTACATTGCCCTTAGCTGTTGCGAACATCACGTTCAAATCGGCCCAGCTTTCTTCGTCCTCGGGCAACGGTAATATAGTGGCAATGGTTTCGCCAGGCTGCAGGGGTAACATGTTAATGACGGCCTTACCTTTGGATTGCGGCGTCCCAGGCGGTAGTTTCCATACCTTCATTTTATAAACCTGCCCAAGGTTAGAAAAGAACAAAACAGGCGTATGTGTGTTAGCTACAAACAGTGTTGAGAGGAAATCTTCATCCTTGGTTTTCATGCCAGAACGGCCTTTGCCACCACGCCGCTGAGCACGATAAGTCGACAATGGCACCCGCTTAATGTAGCCCGTATGGGTAACCGTCACCACCATATCTTCGCGCTGAATAAGATCTTCATCATCAAAAGCCCCGCCAGCATCCATATCAATAACTGTGCGGCGTTCATTACCAAATTCTGCCCGCACCGCGTCCAGTTCTTCTGTGAGCACCTCATACAAGCGTTCGCGTGACTGTAATATAAAAAGATATTCACGGATTTTAGTGGCGAGTTGTTCCAATTCGCTACCGATTTCATCACGTCCAAGCGCGGTTAATCGGTGTAAACGCAGTTCTAAGATCGATTTAACCTGCTGGTCCGATAATTGATAAGTCCCGTCACTGTTGACGCGGCCAGCCTCGTTAATCAATTCAAGGTACGGTAATATTTCAACAGCATCCCACTTGCGCGTAGCGAGCTTCTCACGGGCATCCGCAGGACTAGAGGCACCCCGCACAATCGCGACAACTTCATCGATATGAGTGACAGCTGTCACCAAACCAACCATAATATGCGCACGGTCACGGGCTTTATTCAGCTCAAACTTTGTACGCCGAGTTATCACCTCTTCCCGAAATTTAATGAATGCCTGCAAGACTTGCTTGAGCGATAGCTGTTGCGGCTTACCACCATTCAGTGCCAACATATTAATGCCGAAGCTTGTTTGCACAGGTGTAAATCGAAATAACTGATTAAGAACAACTTCGGGCACAGCATCGCGTTTTAGCTCCACCACCACCCGCACGCCGTCACGGTCACTTTCATCACGGATATCAGATATTGATTCAATACGCTTATCTCGCACGCAGTCCGCTATTTTCTCGATCATCGATGCTTTGTTCACTTGAAATGGAATTTCAGTAATGATGATTGCGTTTTTATCTTTGCGTACTTCTTCAAAATGCGTTTTGGAACGAATCCGCACACTACCGCGCCCTGTTTCAAAAGCCTCACGGATACCACCGCCCCCTAAAATAGTCCCACCAGTTGGGAAGTCAGGGCCTTTGATATGCTCCATCAGACCAAGCGTATCAATATCAGGGTTATCAATAACAGCGAAAACACCGTCGATGACTTCGGTTGGGTTATGGGGTGGGATATTCGTCGCCATACCAACCGCGATCCCTGCGCCACCATTTACCAGCAGATTAGGATAACGGGCGGGCAGCACGATAGGTTCATGTTCAGATTCGTCATAGTTCGGCTGAAAATCGACAGTATCTTTATCAATATCAGCCAACAACACACTGGCTATTTTCGCCATGCGAGCCTCGGTATACCGCATAGCGGCCGCACCGTCACCGTCCATCGAGCCAAAATTACCCTGCCCATCTATGAGCGGTGCCCGCATTGAAAAGCTTTGCGCCATACGGACCAAAGCATCATAAATCGCACTATCGCCGTGTGGATGGTATTTACCCATCACATCACCGACAATACGCGCAGATTTTTTATAGGCCTTGCCATGATCATAGCCATTTTCATGCATACTATAAAGAATGCGTCGATGCACAGGCTTCAATCCATCACGCACATCTGGTAACGCCCGCGACACAATCACGCTCATCGCGTAATCAAGATAGGACGTTTTCATTTCATCTTCGATAGTAATCGGTTGAATATCACGCTCTTGCGGCGTTATGGGTGTATTATCACTCACCTGATGCAGACCTTTCTGCTTTTGTTTACAACACTAAAAGGGTGCTGCAAAATCCCCATACCAAACATAGAGTGATTACAGCTTTTCAGTCCAGCTATATAGTGTGTATTTTTAACAACTCTAGCCCCTATTAGCAAGGTAAAGCGCGCTTATTTTTAAGCTATTTGCACATTATTTCATTTTTGGCTTTACGCGCTGCTATGCTTTGGTTAAAAGGCCTGTCACACGACATAACCGTCATGACATAATACCTGTGGGCAGGTGGCAGAGCGGTTGAATGCACCGGTCTTGAAAACCGGCAAGGGTGCAAGCCCTTCGTGGGTTCGAATCCCACCCTGCCCGCCACTTTCTATCACAAACCTTGCACGGTCTTAATATTTGGCCTTAATCGGTAACATCGCAATCCCAAACTTCGCTCAGCCCATCATGATATTTAATGTGATTTGTTTTTACGGGCCTTCTTTTTGCGTTTCTTATGCCGTTTATGTTCTGTGATAATGAAAAGATACAAACCCGTTAACCAGAGAATAAAGAGCACAATACCCGCTGGCAAAAACAAACCCAGCTTTGCCCAATCCGCAAACCAGCTGCCATCATGGATCGCTTCGATAATGTCACTACGGCGGTATGCGGTTTGTAGTATTTCTGCGGTATGAGTATCAACCTGAACTTCCCACTGGCTTTCAGATACAAACTTCACAACGCCCTTACCAGCTTTGACATCTACTCTTTCAAGATCGGCCCAACTAGAAATTTCCGCTTCGGGAACAGCTTTTGCGGCATTGAATAAGTCCTGAAATGATTTTTGCGGTATTGCAGTGCGTTCCACCCCCCTTTGTGTGGGCGGCTGTATCCAGTTAATTTCTTTTTTCAGCATCAATAAAACGCCCGTACCAATAACAACTGCCAAAGGCAGGACAATGATAACGGAACCCCAATGATGAATTTTGCGGAATAAAGCTTGTGTTTTCAAAAGTATCGCTCGTTAATTACTTTAACAATTTGAATCGTTATCTTATGACCAAACGAGACTATCGCTTGAACATTTTCTTATTTAAAATTGACTATAGTGCTAAACAGGTCTCTGTAAAGCTTTTGCAACACCGTAACTACGTGATTTGTGCCTTATTTTAACCAGATGATTAAATGACGTATGCATACTCTTAAACTTATACAACGATCTATAATGGCTATTGCCCTAATTGTCTTATCGCTACTGCCACACCAACAGGGCAAAAGCCTTCACATATAAAACACGGCAAAAATCACGTGCGCTAGACACTGTTCTGAATGTCCAAGGCGGGCAAAATAGTGATCATATTATCGTTGCCGATGTTTTTGCACAAAGTAGCGGCCTTAGCCTGACAGTTGAAACAAGCCATCTATAGCGAGACCAATGAATAATGATTTCATTATTCGCAAAGTCTCTTGGGATAAGTCGAACCGAAACAAAGACTTATAGCCAAATGAGGTGATCAATATTCACCGCAATTGGCTATATGGGGGCCAGCGACCAAAGCCACAAGCGCAACGTTTGAAGGGGCCAATTTTTTTGGCGGTGAACGGCGCTTTGATCAAAGCAAGGGCACGTTAAAATCTCCGAAACTTAGCAATAGCCTATTTTATGGCACTTCCATCAGCACTTCTAAAAATGTTTTGGGCGGACTTGAAATGGCCATACGGTATGATTTTATCCGCGTTCACGATATCTTTATGCATAGTCAGAGGCAATCATCATGGGAAGTCGCAGCAAACTGGTATGCAGCGCCCACCATACGATTAGGCGTTAATTTAGGGCATAATCGATTCACCAAAAATACACTAAAGCAATCAGCGCAAGTGTTCAGCCTGCGCAGCCTCATTCAATTTTGATGTTGAGATTAAGTAGTTAGACAGTTTTTCAATGCCTGTTGCCAGCGCCCCAAATGGTCACCGCGTATTTCCAATGTTATCGCTGGGTTAAAATCGCGGTCTTTGCCCCACAAATCCTGGGTATCAGCAAGCGAACGAACAGCGCCCGACCCAACGGCAGCGCAAAGCGCAGCCCCCAAAGCCGTTGTTTCCAACATTGTAGGCCGCGAAACCGGCACATCACACATGTCGCTTAAAAACTGCATCATCCAATCATTAGCAGCCATACCACCATCAACACGCATAAAGCTAATCTCGCCGCCAAAATCACTGCGTATGGCGGCGATCAAGTCAGCCGTTTGATACGCAATAGACGATAACCCAGCCCGCACAATATGGGCTTTATTACTGTCGCGGGTTAAGCCAGAGATCACACCACGCGCATTTGGGTCCCAGTGCGGGGCGCCAAGACCCGTGAATGCTGGCACCATCATGACACCGCCAGTGCTGTCGACCGACTTTGCTAAAGCTTCGCATTCCGGGGCATTTTCAATGAAATTCAGTTCATCACGGAACCATTGCACCACAGTACCCGCATTAAAAATACTGCCTTCTAGCGCGTAGGAAATAACCCCACCTTCACTATAAGCAACTGTTGATAAAAGCTTATGGTCACTTCGAACAAGGTCATGACCTGTGTTGACAAGCACAAAGCACCCAGTACCATATGTGCTTTTCATCGCACCAGCGCTTAGGCATGCTTGCCCGATTGCTGCTGATTGCTGGTCCCCAACCATGCCATTGATCATCAGGCCAGCATACGGTAGACCAGCAGTGACTTGCCCAAATTTTCCGACATTATCAGTAATCGCTGGTAAAACAGCCTTAGGAATGCCCATCAAATTTAGCAAATCATCGGACCATGTGCCTGTGCGAATATCACAAAGCATGGTGCGTGATGCATTTGTAAGATCAGTTTTATGGCTGCCCCCCCCTGTTAAGCGAAACAGCAAATAACTTTCAATCGTACCAAAACAAAGCTCCCCCGTATGCGCGCGCCTCAGCAATGTGTCGTCACTCTGCAAAATCCAACGTAATTTTGTGGCACTGAAATACGGGTCTAACACCAACCCTGTTTGCTGGGTGATCCAAGGTTCCTCTGAACGGATGCGATTGCAGTAATCTGCTGTGCGCCGATCTTGCCACACAATCGCTTTGTGCACAGGTTCGCCTGTGTTTCGGTCCCATACCACTGTCGTTTCACGTTGATTGGTAATTCCGATGGAGATCGCGGTGTAGCCAGCCGCCTTCATCTTTTCTTCAAGCTTGCTCAACACTGTCACAGTTGCCAGCCAGATTTCGCTTGCGTCATGTTCCACCCAGCCATCATCAGGATAATATTGTTTCAGTTCAATTTGCTCGCTACCCAGAACGGTCATTTTATGATCAAAAGCAATGACGCGCGTACTTGTTGTGCCTTGGTCGATTGCGAGAATATAATCCTTGTTTTCCACGAATGTTTCCTTACTCTTTAACACCATAAACAAATACTGACTGTATCAGTCACCCCATAATGACCGAGAATAACAATGATAGACGAGAAATATTGGCGTGAAAAGCTAGAAAAATTGAAAACCGAATTGCACGCGCTGGATCAAAATGCTGCTGAAAGCAGGCAAGCTGTCACCCTTGATCAAACAAGTGTCGGGCGACTTTCACGCATGGATGCCATACAGGGCCAAGCCATGCATAACGCGATAGCCGAGCGCCGCCACAAAACATTACAACGGATTGATCATGCCCTAAAGAATTTAGCAGACGGCGAATTTGGATATTGCCTGAACTGCGGTGATGATATTGCGCTTAAACGACTGGAACTTGACCCCACTACAGCCCTGTGCACGCACTGCGCAAAATAAAACACTGGCGGGATATGTCTTAGGCTAAATAAAATTCTATTCGTACAGCTTTAAAAACGGGGGATTACCTTTAGGCTAAGTTTAAGACCCGGCGATAACGATATATAGTGAGACCAATGAATAATGATCTTATTATTCTCTGAGCCTTTAGGGATAAGTCGAACCAGCATAAAGACTTATAGCCAAGTGCGTCCATAAATTCAGTAAGCTAGCAAGCGATATTTTTAAATCTAGCTATAAAAAAGACCTGACAGAATTGCTCTATCAGGCCCTCAGTAATAACTAAAATGGTTGGGACTTACGAACCCGCAACGGCTGCTACTTCTGCGGCAAAGTCTTCTGTTTTCTTCTCGATACCTTCGCCAAGTTCCATACGAACAAAGGATTTTAATGCGATAGCAGAGCCAGAAGCTTTTGCAGCATTATCAATGACTTTGCTGATTTTTGTTTCGCCGTCAATCACGAAAGTTTGGTTCATAAGCACCACGTCTTGGTAATATTTATTCATGCGACCAATGATCATTTTATTGATGATTTCATCAGGCTTACCAGATTCGCGCGCTTTTTCGATTTGAACTTGCTTTTCACGCTCAACCAACTCTGGGTCAAGGTCTTCAACCGATAAACTCGCGGGGTTTGTTGCCGCAATATGCATTGCAAGCTGCTTACCAAGGCCGGCAAGTGTTGCTTCATCCGCATCCGATTGCAGGGCCACTAAAACACCGATTTTTCCCATGCCATCCGTAACAGCGCTGTGCATATATGTTGCAACAAGGCCAGCGTCTACTTCCAACGTGCGCGCACGGCGAATGCTTTGATTTTCACCGATTGTGGCAATATTTTCCGTCAAAACCGCATCAACAGTTTTATCACTGCCCGGGAATGTCGCGGATTTCAGCGCATCAACATCTTCACCGACGCTTAGGGCAACATCCGCCATGGCAGAAACAAAGGATTGAAACTGTTCGTTACGGGCGACAAAATCGGTTTCTGAGTTGACTTCAACCACAGCAGCTTGTTTGCCCGCTGATTTGAAGGCAACCAAGCCTTCGGCAGCAACCCGCGCTGATTTCTTTTGTGCCGCAGCTAAGCCCTTTGTACGCAGCCAATCGACTGCCGCGTCTAAGTTACCGTCATTTTCGCTTAATGCTTTTTTGCAATCCATCATGCCTGCGCCTGATTTTTCGCGCAGTTCTTTAACGAGAGCAGCCGTAATTTGTGCCATTTCGTATCTCCTTGGGGTCTTCACTCAATCAAAAGAACGACAGTCATATGCCCTGCCCGTCTTTCGGCAAGGCATAAGACAATCTGATTATTAGAAACACTGATTACTCAGCAGCTTTTTCTTCTGCTTTGTCCTCAGTTTTTTCCGCTGAAGGTTTTTCTTTTGCTGCTGCTTTAGGGGCTGTCTTTTTTGGCGCTGCCTTTTTAGGCGCTACCGCTTTAGGAGCTTTTGCCTCAGTTTTTTCTTCCGAAACTTTAGCCTCAGCCTTTTTCGCAGGCGCTTTTTTCTTCGGCGCTTTTGCCTTGCTGGTTTTAGTTTCTACTTTTACCACAGGCTTTGCTTCTGACACTACTTCTGGGACTGCCACTTGTGCTGCTTCTGGGACTGTCTCTTGTACTGCTTCTGGAGCTACTTCTTCACTAGGGGCGGTAACAGATTCGCCAATATCCACACCTTGGGCTGCAAGATCAGCCTGAATACCATCAAGAACAGCACCAGCGATTAAGTCACAGTATAAGCGGATTGCACGTGTTGCATCATCATTACCAGGAACAGGGAAATCAATACCATCAGGCTTGCTGTTTGTATCAATGACACCGATAACAGGAATACCAAGACGATTAGCTTCTTTGATGGCGATTTCATCGCGGATTGTATCGACAACAACGACCAGATCAGGCTGTCCGCCCATATCTTGAATACCGCCCAAAGAAAGTTCCAGTTTATCGCGCTGGCGTGTCAGCTGCAAAGTTTCCTTCTTTGTTAGGCCTGTATGCTCTTTGTCAAGTTGAGCTGTGACAGCTTTCAAACGTTTAATCGACTGTGAAATCGTTTGCCAATTGGTCAGCATACCACCAAGCCAACGGTGATTGACATAATATTGACCGCAACGCTTAGCCGCATCTGCAATGATCGGCGATGCTTGGCGTTTTGTGCCAACAAACAGGACACGTCCCCCACCTGCAACAGTTTCACGGACCTGCATTAATGCACGGGTCAGAAACGGAACAGTTTGTGATAAATCGATGATATGAATACCGTTGCGATCCCCAAAAATGAACGGAGCCATTTTTGGATTCCAACGATGTTTTTGGTGACCAAAGTGTACGCCTGCCTCTAACAGTGCGCGCATTTCGACTTGCGGCATAGCCATAATTCTTCTCCTTTACCGGTTCAGCCTCCACGGGTGCGTCTTGAAGCATTCATTGCTGTCAAAACACCGGTTGGCGGTTCAGTGAATTTGCACAAAACAGCCTGACCCGTGTGTGAAGTCGCCGCTCGTATAAGCTTAAATGCTGCCCAGCACAAGGCTTATTTCATCATTCAGTGAATTTTCTGGCAATGATTAAGATATTCTAGCCTGCAAGAGCCATATTTGTATGTAGTTTATGGAATATTTTTTGGAAGAATACTTTGAACTGTGCTCAGCCGCGCGGCTGATATAGCCGCCTTCACTGTCTTTGATTGGCCTAGCGTCATTAAATTCATCCGTGTTGGCAACATGATCTGGGTTGATGTGTTTTTGTGGTCATTTAATAAATCATGGGGGTTATTCCACCGCACAGTGATGGCTTCCAAACCATCCGCGACGGGTTTCTGATCGTTCAAGCATGGGGCAAGGTAAAAACGAGTATCGAAGCGCCGTGGCATGGCCTCAGGCGTAATCCAATGCGCAAAATAAACCAATTTATTAAGGGCAAGATGAATTTTTTGGGCCTGCACAAATCTGATAAAATTCCGCTGGTTATAAGGAGCTAAGCGCCTAAATCGCTGCGGTATATTTTGTGAGTAAAGTAAGCCTGTTTCTTCATAAAGTTCACGCAAAGCCGCCATTTTATATGCAAAATCGCACCCAAGCGATTTATGAGTAACATGGCGACGCCAAAACGCCTTTCTTTTATCACTGGCATCAACTTTACCCCCTGGAAATACTAAAGCACCTGGGGCAAACCGCATGGTTTTAGACCGTTCCATCATCAGAACTTCCAGGCCGCTCAAACCATCACGAATGAGAATTATGGAAGCCGAGGGTAAAGCTGGAGCAATGGAAGATTTCTTCGGCACTATAATTCTTTAACACTCTGGATATTTTTAGCGTCGTCCTTGATAGCTTTTCTTAATTCAGGGGTTATTTTATAACACCCCGGTAGTTCAAACTCAGCGTACCGTTCTTGCTCATTTATGGGCACGCGAATGGTTACGCGCCCCTTACCGCCTTTTCCCCGATCAAGGGCAGCCTTCATGTGGTCAAGTGACTGAGCATTTTTATCTACACGAATATACAGGCCCTTAATACTGTCCGCAGCCACATTTGCTAGGGATTTTAAATTTTGGCAGGACAGACTAATGGTTTCACCATCATCGCGCACACGAATTTTAACACTCACAACAAGTGGCGAGCCATCATCTACCAATTCACGGACCTGATTGAGCTGCTTTTCCCCGACCATTAGCTCAAAGGAATCCGTTTGGTCCGATAATGTTAAAATACCAAATTTGCGACCTGATGCTTTACTTTTACCTTCGCGGTAAGCCAAAATAGCACCTGCCATATTAACATTTTTCTGACCAATCATCACCCTATTGTGAAAGACTTCCCGCGCGGTAATAATGTGCTCTCGCTTTAAAACCGTTTCATAAGCATCAAGGGGATGAGCCGATATATAAAATCCCACTGCTTTGCGCTCAGCGTCCAACTGCTGTGTATCTGTCCATTTGCTTACAATTGGCAAAACTGGTCGATCAACAGCTTTTGCCATATCACCACCAAATAGGCTCACTTGGTCACTTTCGCGTTCTTTGGTGATCATCTGACCTGTACGCATAATAATTTCTGCAGCGGCATGGGCTTGTGCACGCTCAGCCACTAGGCAATCAAAGGCGCCCGCAGCTGCCAAATTTTCAATCTGGCGCTTGTTCATCAGTTTCGGGTCAATCCGTTCAGCAAAATCAAAAATATCTTCGAAAGGACCATTTTTATTGCGGTCGTCAACAATATATTCCATGGCCTTTTCGCCTACACCTTTGATCGCCGCCAGCGCATAACGAACACCCAGGTTACAGCGCGGATCATCATCAGTCTCGCAGTAATTTTCAGGCATATTTTCCACAGTAAAATGCACGTCAGACTTATTAATATCAGGCAACAACAGCGGGATTTCAGCCCGCAGCAATTCTTGCTTGAAAGCCCCTAGTTTATCCGTATTGCCCATGTCCAGTGTCATGATCGCTGCCATAAACTCCACGGGGTAATTAGCCTTCAGATAGGCTGTGTGATAGGCGACTAAAGCATAAGCAGCCGCGTGTGATTTGTTAAAGCCATAGGAGGCAAATTTGGTAACCAAATCAAAAATATAACTGGCTTTTTCTTGTGTTATACCGCGCTCTATCGCGCCCTCACAAAAGCGGCCCCTTTGTTTATCCATTTCCTCCTTAATTTTTTTACCCATAGCACGGCGCAAGATATCCGCCTCGCCAAGGCTATAGCCTGACATAACCTGAGCAATTTGCATCACTTGTTCTTGATAAATAATAACACCGTTGGTCTCAGATAATATTTGTTCAAGGATAGGATGTGGATAAACGACCTTGCTAGGATCATGCTTGCACTCAATATATGTTGGGATATTGTCCATTGGGCCTGGGCGGTACAAGGCAACAATCGCAATAATATCTTCAAATGTATCAGGCTTAAGGCCTTTCAACACATTACGCATGCCCGTACTTTCCAATTGGAAAACACCAGCCGTATCCCCAGAAGCCAACAGGTCATAGCTTAGCTGGTCATCTAACGGAACAGCCTCTAGGTCAATCTTAATTCCGCGTCCTTTGATATAGTCAACCGCACGGTCCAAAACAGTCAAGGTTTTCAGACCTAGAAAATCGAATTTAACCAGACCCGCAAGTTCAACCCATTTCATATTAAACTGCGTGACAGGCATGTCAGATTTGGGATCACGGTATAAAGGCACCAATTCATCAAGTGGCCTGTCGCCAATCACAACACCCGCTGCGTGCGTAGATGAATGGGCATAAAGACCTTCAAGCTTTAAAGCGCGTTCAATGACCTGACGCGTAAGTTCATCACTGTTGATTTCATCACGCAGACGCTGTTCGCTCTCAATCGCCTCGGCCAGTGTCATAGCGCTACCTGGCGCGTTCGGAATCAGTTTAGCGATGCGATCAGTTACAGGATAGGGTTGCTGCATAACGCGCCCACACGCTTTAACAACAGCGCGCGCCTGTAGTTTACCAAACGTGATAATTTGAGCAACACGGTCGTGACCGTATTTATCTTGCACATATTTAATCACCTGTTCCCGCTTATCTTGGCAAAAATCAATGTCAAAATCAGGCATAGAAACCCGTTCAGGGTTCAAAAAGCGCTCAAACAGTAATGAAAAGCGTAGGGGATCAAGATCAGTAATTTTAAGAACCCAAGCAACAACAGACCCTGCCCCAGAGCCGCGCCCTGGTCCTACTGGGATATCATGGTCTTTGGCCCATTGAATGAAATCAGCAACAATCAAGAAATAGCCAGGAAAACCCATTTGTTCAATAACGCCAAGTTCAAAATCCAAACGGTCCCAATATGGCTTTTCCCATTCTTCTGATCGGCTAGGTGTTAAGCCGTCTGCACCAGCTTTAAAATCAAGCCGATACCGCAAGCCCTCCTCACTGTCCTTGCGCAACATATCAGCTTCAGATAGGTCTAATCCTTGGGTAAAATTCGGCAATAAGGGGTCTATGGGATCAACTTTACAGGCACATCTTTTTGCTATATTTATTGTATTTTCAATTGCTTCTGGTAAATCCTTAAACAATTCCTTCATCTTAGAACTAGTCTTAAAGCAAAATTCCGCATTCAAGCGCCGCCTGTCAGGTTCAGCCACATAACGGCTGTCAGCGATACAAAGCAAAGTATCATGGGCTTGATACATGTCAGTACCAGCAAAATAAGGCTGATTGGTCGCCACGATAGGAATATCATGGTCATAGGCCAAGTCTAAAAACCCTTCTTCTGTGTTCTTTTCCGCGTCTAACCCATGCCGGGCTATTTCGATATATAATTGGTCTCCAAACATTGATTTCAAGCTTAAAAGACAGTCTTTAGCCTCCCCTAATTGCTCATGCAGAAGCAACTGACCTAAAGGTCCGTTAACACCCCCTGTTAAACAAATAATACCCTCGGAGACTCCCTCAAAAGCATCAAGGGGTAGCTGAACCCCTGTTTGAGGATCACTTTCAAGATGCGCACGAGATACAAGCTTCATCAGGTTTTGATAGCCTTGCTGGTTTTTTGCCAGCAAAACTAATTGGCTAGGCTCAATACGTTTCTTGGACTTTTGGTCAATTGATAAGTAATGGTTCTTAACATTAAGCGTCACACCAATGATAGGCTGAACACCAGCGTCCGTGGCATAACTTGAAAACTCAAGCGCTGCGAACATATTGTCAGTATCTGTCATAGCAACAGCAGGCATGTGCATGTCCACACATTGCTTGATCAGGTCTTTTACATGTATGGCACCTTCCGACAATGAATATGCAGTATGGACACGCAAGTGAATAAAGTCAGCAGATTCCATAAAGGTGTGAGCCTATCTTTGTTGCTTTTGTATTTACCGCCAAGCGGATATAATGGCAGACATCACCATAAGCGACACTGCATGATTGCCAAGATGAATCATAAAATGACGATTGCTTTTACTTTCAAAAGCATAATTACAATACATTGTTGCCCCTACAAAGAAGACCGCCATGAATAAACCAACAATCACACCGTCTATAACACTGATAGCAGCAAACTGCGGCTGACCTAGCAATATCGCCACACCAAAAGCCGAAACCAACGCCCCAATAAAGGCCTTGATGATCGGCTCCTTCGGATTCCGATTTTTTATGTCTTCCTCAGTAAAACCCGATTCTTGCATCCAAGCATTTGCAGCAATCACAGGTGAATACCATAGTCTACCAACCATCATGCTAGCGATAGCCGCCACTGGTATAGCAAACCAGTTTATAGTGTTTAATGTAAAATCCATTTTGAGACCTCCCTCTTCTCGACGATTAAGAACTCTGAACCTATAACTCAGGATACCAGAAAATATCTAATACTCAAGCATTCTGAAGCAAACCATCATGTAGGTACACTATACGGTCGAGCCTTGCAGCTAAGGACTTATCGTGGGTTGCGATAACAGCAGACAGACCATCCCGCTTAACCATTTCCAGCAATAATGAAAAAACTTTTTCGGATGTTGCTTCATCTAAATTGCCCGTTGGCTCATCAGCCAGTAGCAACTTAGGCTTAGTAACCAGCGCCCGCGCTATAGCAACGCGCTGCTGTTCGCCGCCTGACAGTTCGCTTGGTCTGTGGGATAACCGATCAGCAAGGCCCATATGGCTAAGATATTCCCCCGCCCTTTCATTGGATTTTTTTGGGCTAACACCCTGAATCCGAAGGGCTATCGCGACATTTTCAAGCGCCGTAAAATCTGATAGCAAATGGTGAAATTGATAAACAAAACCTAAGTCATTGGACCGTATAGTACTACGCTCTTTTTCATTTAAACCACCCATACTTCGCCCAGCAATACTGTGCCCGCCCGAGGTGGGGTGATCAAGTAGGCCCGCAATCTGTAAAAGTGTTGATTTACCTGCCCCGCTTGACCCTACAAGCGCAACACTTTCGCCAGCCTCGACGGTCAGATCAATGCCGCGCAAAATGTTGAGCGTTTTAGGGCCTTGGATAAAATCGCGTTTGATTGATGATAAGTCTAATATAGTGCCCATCATTCGTACCTTAACACTTCAACAGGGTCTAGCTTTGCCGCGCGGCGGGCAGGAATGATCGTCGCAATATAGGAAAGCGTGATGGCAATGCCTATTGTTGCACTAACTTCCCACCAATTTACCACAGCACGCATGCTGTTGATAAAACGCACACTTGGGTCCCACAAATTAAGGCCAAGCATGCTTTCAATGCCAGTTTTAATCGCTTCCAGATTACCAATAATAATCCAAGATAAAAGTCCTCCGCCAAGAATACCCATCAAGCCAACACTTAATCCAACAGTGACAAATATACGTGTAATAGATTGCTGCTGTGCCCCCATGGTGCGCAAAATAGCAATATCGCTAGATCGGTCGCGCACCAACATAAACAAACTGCTTGCAATATTAAACACAGCGACCAGAATAATCAGTGATAAGACAATAAACATTGCAATGCGTTCCGTTTGCAAGGCACCAACAAGTGCTTGATTAAAGCTTTTCCAACCACGAACAAAGGCACGCCCACCCACCGTTTCTGTGATCATTGGTTGGATAGAGTCAATCTTGTTCGGATCCTTTAAAAACACTTCTACATTGGTAACACTATCCCCCATGCGGAAAAATAACTGCGCATCTTGCAGTGGCATACCAATGAAGCTTTCATCAAATTGATAGACACCAATTTCAACAATAGCTGAGACGGGATAAGAAAGATATCGCAGTGTAGACCCAACAGGTGTGCTGATGGGTTTTGGGCTGATAATTGTAACAGTACCCCCTGCGCGAACCCCTAAGCGGCTTGCAAGTTGTGACCCCAGTACAACACCGCCAATTTCGGGGGCGTTTGTTAATGAGCCGTCCAGAACGTTTGATAGGGCTTGGTTATCAGTGCTAAATTGACTATCTGGATAACCGCGTACGATCGCCCCCCATGCTTGGCCTTCGGTCGTTACCATGACTTGGCTTTCCGTGAATGGGGCAACATGAGTTACCCCTTCCACCCGCTTTAAATCATCGATAATAGATTGATAACCCGATAATTTACCGCCGTAACCCTGCACTAAAACATGACCATGATAACCAAGAATTTTGTCTAGTAATTCTGCGCGAAAGCCATTCATCACTGACATAACAACGATCAATGCAGCGACACCAAGCGCTATCGCTGTCACGGATAAAATCGCTGTCAGTGAAATAAAGCCATCACGGTGACGACTGGCAAGATAACGCCGCGCCACTGTCCATTCAAATCCGCGCGCAATCATAACCGCTTTAGCCTTTCATCTGAGAAACAATATCATCAAGGCTGACATCCCAGCGTTCGCCCGTTTTACGGTTCTTAAGCTCGACCATACCCTTTTCAAAACCACGCTTACCAAGCGCAATTTGCCACGGCAAGCCGATCAAATCCATATTAGCAAACTTTGCCCCTGCCCGCTCGTTCCTGTCATCATATAATACCTCAATCCCCGCACTGTCCAAATCAGAATAAAGCTTATCGCAAGCATCTGTTACACTTTGATCTTTTGCTGATAGATTTATAAGCCCTACTTTAAACGGCGCAACGGGTTCAGGCCAAACTATACCATTTTCATCATGACAGGCTTCAATAATCCCGCCTACCAAGCGAGAAACACCAACACCATAACTACCCATTTGCACGGCTACAGGCTTACCATCAGGCCCTTGCACAGTCGCCCCCATAGGTGCCGAATATTTATCACCGAAGAAAAAGATATGCCCCACTTCGATACCGCGACCTGTTATTAGATTGTCGGGTGCAAGTGTCGCGTCATGCATTTCTTCGGTTGCTGCATATGGGGCTGTCCATGCATCAACAGTCGGCTGTAAATCATCTTTGGCTGTTCCCGCATCTACCATAGGGTCCATCGTTTCAAAAGCTGGGTCATAGAAAACTTCGCTTTCGCCAGTATTGGCAAGAATGATAAACTCATGGGAAAGATCACCGCCAATTGGCCCTGTGTCGGCCCGCATTGGGATCGCCTTTAAGCCAAGCCGCGCAAATGTGCGCAAATAAGACACAAACATAGCATTATATGATTTAACCCCGTCTTCGGCTGACAGGTCAAAACTATAGGCATCTTTCATCAAAAACTCACGGCCCCGCATCACCCCAAAGCGTGGGCGAACCTCATCGCGGAATTTCCACTGAATATGATATAAATTCAAAGGTAAATCCCGGTATGATTTTACCTCACGGCGAAAAATATCGGTGATCATTTCTTCATTCGTTGGGCCGAACAACATAGCGCGACCATGGCGGTCTTCTATACGCAGCATTTCCTTGCCATAATCTTCATAGCGTCCACTTTCTTGCCATAAATCGGACGATTGAATGGTTGGCATTAAAATTTCTTGTGCGCCAGCGCGGTTTTGTTCTTCGCGAACAATGTTTTCAATTTTTTTTAAAACCCGCAAACCAAGCGGCAACCAACTATAGATGCCAGCGGCGCCTTGGCGCACCATGCCAGCGCGCAGCATCAAGATATGCGAAGTGATTTGCGCCTCGGCAGGCGTTTCCTTCAGTGTCGGTAAAAAGTAACTTGAAAGACGCATAGGATTGTCTGCTCCTGATCTCATCAGCTGTTATAGGGACATAAAAGATTTATAGCATTAATTGTGACTGTTTGTGGACCTAACCATTGGATTTAGCAATATTAAATATCAGAAACCGTGATTATAGCACCAAAAAAAATCTATATAGCGAGACCAATAAATAATGCGAACATTATTTATTGATAAGTCGAACCGATACAAATACTTATAGCCAAATGTTGTGATCAATATTCACCGCAATTGGCTATAAATACGAATTGAAAATGTTGTAATTTAGTCACATAAGGTAAAAGAGTCTGCTTTCATGGTCGGAAACACTTAACTTTAAAGGTGACAGAAGGATGCTGTTTGCATAATTTTCTTGGGCGCAGAGCTTAAAAGCAAATAATGCCTAGGCTCAGGGAGGAAACCGCCGCGCATAGCTACAGAGCCTACAAAAACAGGCCAACACTATAAGCGACTGCTATAAGCAGGCTTAGGGATTTTTTAAAGCAGGGCCTTTTTTCGCCCTGCTTTTTCTTTACGGCTTTAACGCGGTCGCCCTGAAATCTATAAGGCCAGATTGCGCAAACAAATAATAAACAACAGTCAATATGATTGCGATCCCCGTAGTTATCAGCATTTTACGTAAGATTCGAGGGTTGCTCGGCGCACTTGGAACTGTACCTGCGACCATATTATCATTATTTTCTTCCTGTGTGCGTACACCAATGGTTAACATTGGGAAAAAGACCAGCCACCAGATAATGACAAACACCAGAATGATTGTTGCTATATTCATCTCGCCAATTCCTAACCCAAACCTTACACTTGTTCAATTTCTATCAACGTTCCACAAAAATCTTTTGGATGCAGGAACAGGACAGGTTTTCCATGTGCGCCGATCCGAGGTTCCCCTGTTCCAAGGACCCGTGCACCACTTTGCACCAGCTTATCCCGTGCGACAATAATATCCTCAACTTCGTAACAAATGTGATGCATCCCACCCGATGGGTTCTTCTCTAAAAATTTGGCAACAGGGCTATCTGGTCCCAATGGGTGTAGCAATTCAATTTTTGTATTTGGTAAATTAACAAATACCACAGTGACACCATGATCGGGTAGGTTTTGGGGTGCTGAAATATTCGCACCTAATATCATTTGATACGTTGAACTTGCAGCTGCTAAATCTGGTACTACAATAGCAACATGGTTTAATCTTCCAATCATACTAGCCCCCTCTATTCCTCGTTAATGTCAGATGATGCTCGCGGGTTATCAAGGTATCAACCGTTGGGTTTTTACCAATGGATTTTCGGCAAAATCTGCGAACAGCAATACGGACCACTTCCTCAACTGCGTCATCATTAAGCCTTGCCTTCGCCCGCATACGCTCAACCCCTGCTTCAATCTCATCTAAAACACTATCATAAAAATTATCATCATCGGCCTTTGGTAAGCCACGAAGTGACATAACTGGCTCCGCCATCAAATCACCTATTTTAGTGAAAATCAAACTGACTGTTACAATTCCACTGGTGATCATGCGGCGACGCTCAACGATTGATACAGAGTCGTCTGGCACAATTTCACTGCCATCTAAAGCAAATCGGCCAACAGGAACCTTGTCAATCGCTTTAAGGGTACCAGTATCGTCAATTTCAATGACATCGCCGTTTTTAGGGATGATCGTATTTGCCACACCTATTTCATGGGCTAATTCAAAATGCCGCTTCAAGTGGCGATATTCGCCGTGCACAGGGATAATTGCTTTTGGCTTTGTCCAGCCATACATTTGTCGCAGTTCTTGACGGCCTGGATGACCAGATACATGCACAAAAGCATCTTTTTCAGTGATAACATTAACACCTTTAGCAGCCAAATTATTGAATAAATGGCCGAGTGTTACTTCGTTACCTGGAATAATTTTTGACGAAAATATCACATTATCCCCTTCTGCCAAATGCAAGTGACGGTGATCGTCACGGGCAATACGTGATATGGCAGCGCGGGGTTCGCCTTGGCATCCCGTACAAACAATCAACACATTATCCTTAGGTAAATAGTCAGCCTCCTCCTGATCTACCAAATTAGTAAAATTCCCTAAGTAACCGTTTTCATGTGCAATTTTAACAATTCTAATCATCGACCGCCCGAGTAATATCAAATGCCTACCTGTTGCCTCAGCCACTTTAGAAATTGTCTCTAACCTAGCAACATTTGAGGCAAATGTAGTGATTACGACCCGCCCTGTCAGATCCTGCACAATATCTAATAAACTCTCCTGCACAGCTTTTTCAGAACCAGATGGGACTTCATTGAATACATTCGTGCTATCGCCAATCACCGCTAAAACACCGCTTTGGCCTAATGCTGTCAGTTCTTGTGATGGGCATAGTGGCCCAATCAATGGATCGGCATCCAGTTTCCAATCCCCAGTGTGAAACAATGTTCCCTTACTGGTTTTAATCGCGAGGCCGTTGCCTTCTGCAATCGAATGCGCCAAAGGGATATAACGGATGTCAAACGGCCCTAGGCTAAGCTCTTGAGTATCGTCAACAATAATCAAATCGACCTCATCGACTAAATTTGCCTCTTTTAATTTCTCGCGGATCAATCCAGCTGTAAAAGCTGTCGCAAATATAGGACAACGAAACTGTGACCATAAATGCGGAATGGCACCAATATGATCTTCATGTCCGTGGGTTACAACAAGGCCTAACAAGTTATCACATTCTTCTTTGAGAAAGTGCGTATCGGGGAAAATCAGATCAACACCAGGGGTATTATCACCAGCAAATGCCATGCCGCAATCAACCATCAACCATTTTCCCATATGGCCATATAAGTTTAAATTCATCCCAATTTCACCAGAACCACCCAGCGGCAGAAAAAGCAAACGGTCATCATCCAAGTGCATATAAGCCATTAATTATGTAGCCTTAGAGAGATTAAGATTATAGATCATACGCAACCCTTGCAACGTTAAGTCAGGTACCACTTGGTCAATTTTATCCGTGTGTTCAGCAAAGATAGACGCCAGCCCTCCCGTAGCCAAAACACGCGTATTAGGACCGTGCTCAGCTTTTAATCGGTCCACAAGTCCCTCTATCATGCTCAGATATCCCCAATAAACACCATTCTGCATGGCCTCTTCCGTTGATTTGCCAGTGATCTGGTTGCTCTGCGGTTTAATGACAGCAATGCGCGGTAACTTAGCAGCTGCCTGATGAAGCGCTGCCAGAGACAAATTAATACCTGGGCATATTAAACCACCCAAATAGGCCCCATCAACATGAACAATATCAAACGTTGTGGCTGTTCCAAAATCAATAATGATGATAGGTTTTTTGATGTTATTGCCTGCGGCGACAGCATTTACCAAACGGTCGGCACCAACTTCACGTGGGGTATTCACACGCACATCAATACCAAGATCGACATCAGGATCACCGATCACTAAAGGCTTGCAATGAAAATATTTTGTGCAAAGCTCGGTTAAGGGGCGCACCACCTGTGGTACAACGGACGCAAGAACAGCCCCTGTAACAGTCGACGGTTTATGACCATGAAGGTTCATCAGGTTGGAAATCCAAACCATATATTCTTCAACCGTACGCTGGTCACGCGTAGACATGCGCCATTTTTCAACAATAGTGTTGCTGTCTAGCAAGGCAAAGACAGTATTGGTATTACCGACATCAATAGTTAATAGCATACGATTAATCGCCTTAACTTCACTTATATATCGTGACTAGTTTGGGCCACACTAACAGGAAATACATCCCCAGCATATAAGTTCTTTTCCTGCCCATTACCCAATAATAAGCGCAGACCCCCATCATCAGATAATTCAAGGGCTGTTGCTTCAAAACTTTCATCATGTGTCGTGAAGGTACGGCGCTCTCCCAGCCCCCAAGCCCTAGAAGTCCAAGCTTGCTGAACAGGTTTAAAGTCACCCACATCCCATGCTGAGATGCGCCCATCAAGGCATTCAGCCAATAAAACGGCGGCATCAATGACATTTGGTGCTGTGCCTGTGCTTTCTTTCACTGAGATAGCACCAAAAACTGTGCCCTTTGGGAAATGCTCTAAATTAATGCCAATACCGATGGTCACATAATCTGGCTTTTTTGCTCCAGACGCGCTGCTCTCAATAAGAATTCCGCTCGCCTTTTTGCCGCCAATCAACACATCATTGGGCCATTTCACTTGCACATCTAGGCACCCCAACCTTTCCAACGTATCCACCACAGCTAGGCTTGCTAAAAACGGTAATGCAGACATGCTGGACATTGGTATGTCTGGCCGCCAAAGTAAACTGGCAAATAAATTTCCTGGCTGCGAATCCCACTCCCTGCCACGGCGCCCGCGCCCATCAGTTTGCTTTGCTGCAATATACCAAGTTGGTCCCGCCTCGCCCATGCTCGCAGCC
>JABABO010000012.1 GCA_014238195.1 Kordiimonadaceae bacterium
TGGAAGCGCCGACAGCACGTCTTCATCACGGCCATATTCTAATATATCATCAAACGGTGTTGGGGTTGTTTGACCTTCAGATAAGCTCGCTGTTGGCTTGGTTGAATGGTCGTCAGATGAGCCACCGCCGCTGCCGCCGCTGCCATATACAAGTTCAGCGTCCAGCAAGCCATTGCCGCCAAACACAATATAGGTGGCGCCCTTGCTGGTGTAAGCACCATATGCCCCAATCATCAAATCAGCCACACCATCGCCGTTGATATCAACCGCACCATCGACGGAAACACCAGCCCCATCATTACCACGAGCACCCCTCAGGGCAAAGCCATTACTGCCATCAAGGCTGGACAGTTCAATCGTCGATATCTCGGTTCCGCCAGTAGCTGTGTTATTATTAAAGCCAAAGACGATATAACTTGCACCTAAAGAAGCGTTTTCACCATTAATTTTAAATTGATCAGCTCCAATGATAACGTCCCCAAAACCATCGCCGTTGATATCGCCAGCGCCAGCGACGGAAACACCTGATCTGTCACTTCCACTAACACCATTTATAATAAAACCATTGCTGCCATCAAGGGCGCTTAGAGTGATATCATCAGTTTGACGGTCGGCATTTCCAAACACCACATAGCTTTGACCAGTGAATTTGTCTTGACTACTATTTTTAGCTCCATAAGCACCAATAATAATGTCATCAACGCCATCACCATTGACATCACCAGCTGCGGAGACTGAATAAGCATTAGCAGCATAAGTAGTATGCCCAAGCAGTTTAAGGCTAGCTAAACCTTCTAAAGCCTTGTCGTCCGTATAGGCATCGCTGTTACCATAGATCAAAAAGACTTTTTCTTCATCAGGGACGCCTAAGAGAAAATCATCATTACCATCCCCATCAAAATCCCCAGCGTTAGAGACAGAACGCCCTATCGAATATCCAGCCAGTATTTTAGCAATATTAACGTCAGGAGTTGCGCTTGGGGCTGCCAAATCAATTGTTGATATTGCTTCATCATCAAAGCCATACACCACGTAGCCTTCATTGGCATATGTCCCAATGATCAAATCGCCGAAGCCATCACCGTCAATATCCCCCGCCGCCGATACGGATATACCACTGTTGTCATTATCATTATTACCAATAACCTTGAAGCCATCGCTGCCATCCAGCGCGTTTAAATTAAAGACGCCGTCTTCACCGTAGGCGTCACCTTGCCCCTTGCCAAATACCACATAACTGACACCTTCGTTGCTACCTGCACTATCAGCATAAGGCGCCCCGATGATGATGTCATCAATACCATCGCCGTTGACATCACCAGCGCTGGAAACGGAAAAACCACCTTGATCCTTTGGCGAATGACCAGCCAGTTTAAAACCATCACTACCGTCTAAGGCCGACAGCTCAATCACGCCTGAAAAATCACTGTCGGGTTTGAAACCAAATACCACATAGGTTGCGCCTGAATCTTCTTTATCATCCGCAGTGTGATCCAAGTCAGACTGTTTCGCGCCAATGATTATGTCATGAATTCCATCACCGTTGATATCCTCAACAAAAGACACCGAAAAACCAGACCGATCAGTTGAGTTGTGACCTTTGATGACAAAACCGTTGCTGCCATCCAGCGTGGACAGATTATAAAACTTATGATAATCATCGACATCGGTGACAGTGATCGTTATATCTTGGATCGTGGTCGAATTATCAGCAGTGTTAGTTGCTGTGACAGTAACGTTATAAACACGATTCCCGTCTAAATCATCTGGGAAATCATAATCTGGCGTATTTTCAAAGCTCAGTTCACCTGAAACACTGTTGATTGAGAATAATATATTATCAGTGGTGTTGAGAGTGGTGCCATCCTTCACAATACTGTATGTAATACCCGTATCCGCAGCGCCGCCATTGAAGCTGGCCTCAATATCTAAAACAACACCCGTGGTGTTTTCTTCAACTATTGCTTCAATATTACTAAAGGTTATTGCCATTTTTTTGCTCTCTTTTCAAAATCATCATGTTTAAAGTTGAAACACTTAAAATCCGATACCATCTGATGCATACTGATATCGCATTTAGACTGTTTTCGTTAACCATTATTCAGTTTTAAGATGTATGAATATGCACACAAGACGTGTCATCATTAAACATATGTTCATATTTACTGATGAGGCGCATCACCCTATAATATTACTAAAGCTCTTGTTTAGCCTATTTAAACGGGCGTCTTCACGCCTCATCACTTGAATCCCCAATAATTATTTAACGTGTTAATGGAGCATTAACAAAACATCTTAAGGATGTCAATAGACTTTATGGTATAAATCGCTTTAAGATTAAAGAAGCAGTCCAAACACGGATGGCCAGGAACGTCATGCATGAACACTCAACCGTCATGCATGAACACTCAACCGTCACCCTGAACACCCAATCGTCACCCTGAATCACACCCGTCACCCTGAACTTGGTTCAGGGTCCATTTTCTTTTAAAGCAGACACAAACCCAAACCACTCATGGATGCTGAACCAAGTTCAGCATGACAAGGGCAAGGAAAAGTCGTCATTCCGATGAAAATCGGAATCCAGTGGTTCAGTGTTTTAGGTTGGCGCGTTGATTATTGCTTATTTTCTGGTCCCCGAGCCGTAAAGTGACGGGGCGGGCGCGCTTCGCGCTGCCAAATACCACAGTGATTGAGTGACGAAGCGGGTAGCGCTGCTTAAAAGTTATGTTTTTTGCGCAAAATATCGTAAGCGGTTTGCACTTCATGAAACCGTGTAGCCGCTGCAGGGTCACCAGAATTGGCGTCAGGGTGGTATATTTTGGCAAGCTTGCGATACTGTTTTTTTATCAGGTCAGGACTACTGTCTGCATCGACTTCCAACACGTCATAAGCGGCTAACTCTGCCGAGCTATTACCATCACTATCCATTGCGCCACCCCATTCAAAGGTGCGGGCACCGGCAAAGGCACCAGACGATTCGCTGGTGTCATTCATATGCTGCTTGGTTTCTTCGGCGCTCATGCCTTCAAAGAAGTTCCAATTTTGATTATATTCAGCCGCATGGGGGCGGCAAAAATGCCAGCGTTCCGAAGACCCTGGGGATTTGGGCGCGGGGTGGTCGCCGCGCTCGCTGCATCCTGTGTAATCACACATGCGCACGGCTTCGGTCTCCTTATCGCGGCCATAGGATCCCCACCGTGGGAAGCCGAAATTTTTAATGTCACTGCTCATGCGCACTCTGTACTAGGAATGAAAGCGAATTTGAAGCCCTGATTTATTTTATTTTCACAAATCAGCAAGTTACTTTATAGTTCACGCAATGATAAAGGAATGATCATGCGCACAATGGATGAAATTTTTGATCAAGCTGTTCTGCAGAAAGGTGATGAAGGTTTTGTACGCGGGTGGCTTGCAGCTGTAAAAAGCCCCGATGAAATCGCTGCTATTCCCGATGACCGTATTCTAGCAGGCATGACACGGGCTATATTCCAAGCGGGATTCAGCTGGAAAGTCATTGACCGCAAATGGGATGGCTTTGAAGATGCCTTTGAAGGCTTTAACCCTGTGCGCTGGAAATATATGTCCGATGATGATTTGGATGCCTTGGTCAGCGATACCCGCATTGTGCGCAACGGCCAAAAAATTATTACCGTGCGCGATAATGCTATCATGATCTGTGATCTTGCTGAAAAGTATGATAGCACTGCCGCTTGCATTGGCCACTGGCCGAATGAAAATTATATCGGCTTGCTCGATATGTTGAAAAAAAACGGCAGTCGCTTGGGCGGTGCTAGTTGCCAGTATTTCTTGCGATTTTTAGGGCGTGATAGCTGGATTATGAGCCGTGATGTGATTGCAGCGCTCATCCGCGAAGGGGTGATTGATAAGGCCCCAACCAGCAAAAAAGCTCAGGCTCAAGTGCAGGCAGCCTTTAATCAATGGTCATCGGATAGCGGCATGTCATTGACACATATCTCACAGTTGCTGGCCTTAAGCGTGGGATAATTTCCAACTTGCGTGAACCGCGCATGGCCTCTTGGAATAAACTTCATTAATATTTCATTATAGTTTCAAAAAATTATAACGTGTATTCAGCAGCTAAAAATACTATAACTAACAGTCTATAAACCATTATATTTGTTTCTTATGCATTGCTTAGGTGTGTAACTGCGGTTATTATACTGGTTACTGGACACATTTAGATACGCTTATGGAACCGAAGCCAATAGGAAGCTGGAATATGAAAAACCCCTATTTCAGCATACTACGTTACAGTGGACTAGGGGTTTTAATGATCCTCTCTGCCCTTTATCTGCATCATATTTTTATCAAAGGTCACCCTAGCCTTTCAAATGCGCCAATTCCAACGCTAAGTGATGCCGATAAACAATGGATTAAAGAACACCCTGTCATCCGATTAGGGTCGGGGCCTGTCTCTGCCCCTTTTGAGTTTTTTGATGAAAATGGTGATTTTCAAGGCATTGCATCCGATATAATCAAGCTGATTACGGACAAAACAGGTCTTAA
>JABABO010000178.1 GCA_014238195.1 Kordiimonadaceae bacterium
GACTAATTTTTCTGGTCCATAATCAGTAGGATCAGTCTGATCAGTAATCGCGGCAATGGCCCCCTGATTAAAAGCGTCAATGATATAATCGCGTCCATCTGTATGAACACCTTTAAGCGCGAAAAATATAAAGCCCTTTTTCACTGCGCGACTATCAGATGTTAGACCTGCCACTGGAGAAAGCCCAGTAACATCCCAACCACCTAACAGTTTTGTCAGTGTCATAGCCATATTGCTATTTGCCTTTCATGTTCACCATTAAAGCAGCACGCTGATACAGGTTTTCATCTTCGCCGCGCGGCGGCACACCCAACAAGGGAGCTGTTCGCAAAATAACGTTATTCACCACAGGTGCTGCTGTCCAACCCCCCGAAGAAAAACCGTATGTCGCTTTTGTGCCTTTTGGTTCATCAAGCAAAGCAAAAACCACATATTTGGGATCATCCATCGGAAACACACCCAAGAAACTGGAAATCAAAGCGGACCGGTCATAAGACCCATTAGCAGCTTTCTCCGCAGTGCCTGTTTTACCTCCAACCCTGTAGCCTTTTGCATTGGCCTTTCCGCCCGTACCCTTTGTAACAGCTAGGCGCAAAAGCTGGCGAATTTTACGGGACGTGTTAGCCTTGATCACTTGTTTCGCGCCTATGTTGCTGGCCCGGCCTGTCACCGATTGATGAATGAGAGTGGCTGGAATTAAGCGTCCACCATTGACCATCGCGCTCATCCCTGTTGCTAATTGCACAGGCGAGACCGCAATACCGTGACCATAAGAAATTGTCATTGTTGAAACTTTGCGCCAAGTAGCAGGATAAAGCGGGGCACCAACTTCTGTGACTTCTAAATTGGCTGGTTCTAGCATGCCAAGATTGTTCAAGAAAGTACGCTGATTGTCACCGCCGATCTCAAGCGCAATCTGTGCCGTTCCAATATTTGATGAATAGACAAATATTTCAGGAACACTCAGCACACGCGCTTTAGGGTGATCATCATGAATAGTAAAACGCGAAATCCGCAAAGGCTTAGTCGCATCGTAACTATCTTCAAAGTCAGCTATGCCCGTATCTAACGCTTGCGCAAACGTGAATGTTTTAAACGTAGAACCAAGTTCATAAACACCTTGGCTAACGCGGTTAAAGGCCGCATCACTGCTTAGTCCACGCACATTGTTGGGGTCAAAGTCTGGCAAACTCACCATGGCGATCAGTTCGCCCGTATGAACATCCATCACAAGTCCAGCCCCACCAATAGCCCTGTGAGCGCGCATTGCGGTTTCCAATTCATCTGCAAGCGCATATTGAACACGGATATCAAGGGATAATCGAATAGGTTCCCCTGTTTTCCGGCTATCATTTAAGCGATCATTCAGAAAATGCTCCACCCCACCCATGCCTTTACCGTCTATTCCCACATGACCCAGTGCATGGGCTGCTAAGCGACCATGAGGATAAATGCGTTCTTCTTCACGTTCAAAACCAAGGGCAGGATTCCCCAGCGCATTCACCTGCCATTTTTGTCGCGGGGTTATTTTACGTTTAATCCATACAAATTTTCGCTCGGATGTCAGCTTTGCTTGCAATTTTGCGCGGTTCAATTCAGGCATGATGACTAACAATTGATCAACCAATGTTGTTGAGTCAGTTAATTCACTCGGGTTTGCAAACAGCGAGGATGCCTCAAGATTGGTTGCTAATATTTCGCCGTTTCGATCCACAATATCCGCCCGACTAACCCGCACTTCTGGGATTAAGGCTTCTATGGCCTGTGTTTTTTGTGATTCAACAAGCGGGGGACGTCCATCTGTAAGATCGGCTCGTAAACCTAAATCGAAAACACGGTAAGAAAGCGCACAAAAGACTAAAAAGAACAAGGCCATCAACAACATCAGCCGCTTGCGTGCTAACTCCATCGGTGTTTTGCGTGCGGGTTCAAGGCCAAGCCCAGCCCCAAGTACGCCAGAAAACAAACGTTGCTGACCTGGTGTATTGTCATGTGACTTGCCGTTTGGATGTATGGCTAGATCGCTCATAATCCTATATCTTCCTTTTCATGTCTTTTGTCAGTTCTTGGACCTGGTTTCTGCTGGAAAGCATTTTCCAACAATACACCAGGGTCATCTTCTGCTTCTAAACCCTTGGGGCGCATGGGAATGACTGTTGGATCGGTTATAAATTGACTGGCTTTGGACGGCATCAAGGCAAGGAAATCAATGGACATGTCTTGCAGCACAGCGGGGGTTGTCAGGTACGCCCATTCTGCCTCCATAACTCGAATTGATTCGCGATCAGTCTGAATTTGATGCGCTAACATTTCAATAGCCTCGCGTTTTTCCTGAACCGCTAGTTTCAATTGCATCACACCGACACCAGTTGCTATAACTGCAACAGCTGCTGTGATGTTAATGGCTTTACGCATTTCCAAGCCTCAACTGTTCAGACCAAGGCTTGGCATTTGTGCGCACTGCAACACGCAAACGACTAGACCGCGCCCTAGGATTACGTTGAATTTCTGTGTTTGAAGGTTTAATTGCGCCCTTTTTCTTTAATTCGAACGTAGGGGCCGGGCCATCATTTTCGTCAGGCGGTAAATGCCGACTTGTTGATGGTGACCGGCCACCACGTTCAGCCATAAAACTTTTCACGATCCGATCTTCTAAGGAATGGAAACACACAACAACCAAGCGCCCTTCTGGGGCCAGCAAGTGTTCCGCAGCATCTAGCCCGCGGCGCAGCTCGCCAAGCTCATCATTGACAAATATCCGCAACGCCTGAAATGTCCGTGTTGCTGGATGAACAGTTTTCTTGCCTTTACGAACTTTCGCACGGCCAAGAACGCTTTCAACTACTTTGGCTAATTCGCGCGTACGGGTAAACGGGGCTTCTAAACGCTTTGTAACAATTGCAGCCGCAATCCGACGGGAAGCACGCTCCTCCCCTAAATTAAATATAATGTTGGCTATATCAGTTTCTGCAAATGTA
>JABABO010000094.1 GCA_014238195.1 Kordiimonadaceae bacterium
CTGACCGCTCATAAGCTCGTGGCTATGGTTTCTTTTACAGGCTCAACACGTGCTGGTATTGCCATTTCAGCCGCCGCAGCCCCAACGATTAAGCGGGTAGCCCTTGAACTTGGTGGCAAGTCAGCAGCGATTATTTTACCCGACGCAGATATAGAAGCTGCGGTAACCGCAAGTGTGGCTGGTGTGATGGATAACACAGGTCAATCCTGTAATGCGCGGGCACGGGTTCTGATCCATGAAAGTCAGTATGAGCAGGCTGCAGCCATCGCTAAAGCAGTGGCTTTAGGTGTTACAGTGGGTGATCAAGAAAGCGAAGCACACATAGGGCCTATAGCAAATAAAAATCAATATGCCCGCGTAATCGACTTGATCAAAATTGGTGAAAGCGAAGGGGCGGACTTACTAGCAGGCGGTGCGGATCGCCCAGAAGGGTTTGACAAAGGTTATTTTGTGCCTGCGACTGTATTTGGCAATGTTACCCCTGACATGACGCTAGCCCGTGAAGAAATTTTCGGGCCCGTTGCCACCTTGATTAAATATAAAACGATTGAGGAAGCCATAGAAATTGCCAACGATACTGACTATGGCTTATCAGGCGCTGTATGGTCTAGCGACTTGAAATCTGCCCGTAATGTTGCCAGCAGACTGCGCACAGGTATGGTTCACATTAACGGTGCAGGCCTTGATAGCGGCGCACCCTTTGGTGGTTATAAAATGTCGGGTAATGGGCGTGAATGGGGTAAATATGGGCTGGAAGAATACCTAGAAGTTAAATCTGTTTACGGTGCTGAAACAGATTAATCGCTAAATCACCTAACAAAGGAGCAGCCCCTATTTTCGGAGCTGCTAAATGTTTTCTCACTGAACCGCATTTAGCGTTTGGATTAACAATTTATCCAAGCGCTGTCGTGTTGTTGTATCAGTTAACACACCATCATTTACGAGATTTTGCACACTGCCAATCACCGCTTCTGGGGCTGGTATAAGTGTGGTGAGCGTACCTGATAAAATTGCTTTCAAGTGCGCCTGCGCCCGCACCCCGCCCGTAAAAGCCATCGAGGCACTCAACACTGCAGTTGGTTTATGCTTTAGCACACTTTTATAAGCAGGTCGGGATACCCAATCTATGGCATTTTTCAAAGCACCTGAAACCGAATAGTTATATTCAGGTGTAGCAATCACAAGGGCGTCTGCCTTAGATATTTGCATCTTCAAATTTTCGACCTCTGCAATGGGTATACTCATATCTATAGCCAATTGCGGTGAATATTGATCACCTCATTTGGCTATAAGTATTTGTGTCGGTTCGACTTATCAATAAATAATGATCTCATTATTCATTGGTCTCGCTATAGGTCACCATCGTAAACTGGAATGCCTTTTAAATTTGCCAGATGAAACTGGACATTTGCTTGCTCAAATTCCGTGTTCTCTAATGCGGACCCATTGTTAGCACGTTCCCCCATCGCCCGAAGAATAAGCGTGTTATAGGAGGCAGCCCGTAAGCTACCAGAAATACCCAGAATATTGTATGCTTTTTGTGTCATGATTTTGTCCCTTTACTGATGTTTAGTTGATGAACGAGCCATATCAAACAACAGAAATTCACTGTCGCTTAAGGTGGTTATGTCCAAAATGGTTTCGTCTTCAATAGCAAACGCATCGCCCGCACTTGCAGTGATGCTATTTAAAGCAATATCGCCTTTTACGACTTGCAACCAATATAAACGCTGTGTGTCAGCTGATATGCTAATGGTGTCACCTGCCTTTGGTTTAGCCGCATACAAGTCAACGTCTTGATGGATTTTCACTGTATGAGGATCACTGGGTGTTGCCTGCTGGCTGCCAATTAAGGTTAGGCTACCGTCTGCAATTTTTGGGGCAATACCCAATTGCTGATAGCTCGGGGTTTGGTTATCCTTCGCAGGCAATATCCAGATTTGCAATAAGTGTGTTTGCTGGTCATCCAGTGGGTTAAATTCGCTGTGGCGAATACCTGTACCCGCTGACATGCGTTGAATTTCCCCTGGCCTTAATGTTTCGCCGTTGCCAAGCGTGTCTTTGTGGGCAATCGCACCTTCAATCACATATGTGATAATTTCCATATCTTTGTGACCGTGGGTTGGAAACCCTTGTCCTGCGGCAATACGGTCTTCATTAATGACCCGTAGCGGCCCAAAACCCATCCGCTTTGGATCGTAAAAGTCCCCGAACGAAAAGCTATGGCAAGCTTCCAACCAACCGTGGTTCGCGTATCCGCGTTCGTTATTTTTGTGGACTGTAATCATGTTTTCTCTCCTGTTGCTTTTATAAAATAGGGGAGTATTAAATAATTGACAATAATATATAATATATACATATTGTTTCTATTATATTGACAATTAAAAAAACACATGTTGAATTTAAACCATATACAAAATTTCCTAGCGGTGGTGGAAGCAGGAAACTTTGCCGCTGCTGGGCGCAAGTTAGGCTTATCGCGGGCGCAGGTCAGTAAATCTGTGAGCGCTTTAGAAGACCGTCTTTCTGTTCAGCTTTTTCATCGCACCACTCGGTCCGTAAACCTAAGCACATCTGGTGCAGCTTTGTATGAACGTATGCGGTATATTGTAGCTGAAATCAATGAGACCGAGCGAATGATCAAAGGCGCCGATCCAATGCCCAAAGGCACTTTGCGCATTGGGGCACCGCTTACATTTGGCAAGCAACATATTGGGCCAGCCTTGCATGATTTCATGGCCCTTTATCCTGATGTGCGTGTGGAGCTATCCTTAAATGATTACTTTGTTGACCCCCTAGCCACGGGGCTAGATGCTGTTATACGAATTGGGGACCCTTTGCTGGACAGCGGCCTTATAGATCATCCAATTTTATCGATGAAGGGCTATGTTGCAGCAAGTCCAGAATTTGTGAGAAAGCACGGGCCTATTGAAACCCTTGACCAACTAAAGGAAATTCCATGCCTGTATTACGGTGATGATCTACGAAACCCAAAATGGGTACTTGATGGCCCAACAGGTCAAGTAAAAGCACAAATTTATAGCAGATATTGTTGTAATAACGGGGAAACATTATTGAGTGGGGCAGTTGAAGGGTACGGCCTTGTCGCTTTACCAACATTCATTATAGGACCCGCATTACAATCTGGCAAACTACAGCGCGTACTTTGTGATTATGCAATGCCTGAAAGACAATTAATGTTACTGTATCCACCATCGCGGCATCCTTCAGCGATGATAAAAGCTTTGATAGACTTCATGTATGACCGCTTCGCCGACTTGCCATATTAGGATCATATCTCATATAGCCAATTGCGGTGAATATTGATCCCCTTATTTGGCTATAAGTATTTGTATCGGTTCGACTTATCAATAAATAATGATCTCATTATTTATTGGTCTCGCTATAACACTGTCATTTTATTCGCCTTCAAAGCTCATTGCGGGGTAGATTGGCAGTTCAAACGCTTCATTAGCCCGCGCCCGCGCCCGTAAACTGACAAGTGAACTGATCAACGTCATACGAAAATGACGTATTTCAGACCATAAACGGTTTAATTCTAATTGAGAATCCGTTGTGCGCTGGTCTTTATGGTCTTCAAAAGTACGGAGCAGAGGCCCAAGGATAGCATAGCCTTTATAAAGACGCACAGCTTGGGCCGCTTCAAATTCATTGATTGCGTCAAGGGAAGCCCGTGTGTCAGGGTCTAACAGCAGATCGTTTGTGGCATAGTCTTTAGCAAAACCACCAAAGTGTGCAAGATAATCATCAAGACTGTAGCTATCAGCAGAAAACCAGCGTTTTTGTGTGGCACGGTTCAATATTCGCTCAGACGAAGGTTCAATAATCATCACCGTCGGTGTGCCATAAAATGCATACAAGCCAAAACGCGCCAACACTTCGCGGCCATATTCCAGATATCCTACATTGATAAAGACTGTTTCAAAATCTGATTGTAATAATCTGTGCATTTCAGGGGCCGAAAACCGTGCTGACAATCCCATACTGTCATGACACCAGTTAGCGCCCATCACAATCATCAACAGCTTCCCATCCCTTTTGGCACTGGCCAAAGCAGCTTCTACATCTTTAAGCGCATCACTGCGGTCAAAAAACTGATAGTCTGCGATAATCTTTGCTTCATCAGTTTCTACGAGAGCTGGTGTGCTGATTGCTAGCAGACCAGCTACCCCAACGGTCAGTAATATCGAGAGCGAGCAAAAGAACGCCGTCCATACTGTATAATAAGTCCGTTTTACTTGGGGAAAATTTGGTAAGTGCATAATATACCCTGATTTTTTATGGACCTCACATCGCTGGAAGGTCTTCTTCAATGATTGCCATGTGAAATTGGTAAGACACCTCACCCTCATCCTCATCCTTATAAATAACACCGATAAATTCACTGCCCAGCATCACTTCTAGGCTGTCATTCGCTTTCGGTCGGCGGGCTAGTTGGAGCATATTATTGTTAAATTTTGATTGCAGGTAACTTTGTAGCTTTGCTGTTTCCGTTGCATTCACTGTCTTCATCCTTTGCGGCTAAAACTCTTAATTTGCGTTTATGCATCAAATGGCCTGTGATGCAAGCAAAACTAACATGTACCTTAAAAAATTTATAGCCAAATGCAGTGAATATTAAACCCCTTATTTGGCTATAAATATTTGTGTCGATTCGACTTATCAATAAATAATAAGATCA
>JABABO010000102.1 GCA_014238195.1 Kordiimonadaceae bacterium
GAAGCTGCTATGACGACAGCGCTACAACGATTTGTTCCCAGGCTTAACAAAACGGATGCAGCTGCGGCTGTAGGTCATGCTCTTAAGTTTAGTTTTCTAATAGCCTGTCTTTTTGCAAGCGTTGTAACGTATTTCGCCCCTCATTTTGCAGATTTAATCAACGCTGGTGAAAATGATCGTGCGCAATTGGTTGATGTTATACGCCTTTATGTTTGGGTGCTACCCTTCTGGACACTCATAGAAGTGGGTACTGCTGCTATTCGCGCGCTACGAACATTTGGGCCAGAAATTAAAATTCGCATATTTTATGAACAAGGCATCAGACTTATTGCCGCGATGTCGTTAGCAGCATTAGGATATCAAACATTCGGACTATTTGCCGCACATTTAATATCTGTGATTTTGTCTGCTGCGCTAACGCTAAATTTAATCGCAAAATATTATGATTTCTGGGGGGTGATCAAAGCGCCTATTCTCAGCACTATTGGTAACGACATGCGGCATTTTGGCTTTGCATTGATGCCTGCAAATATCATCAAAAAATTGTTCAGTGAATTTCCTGTGATCTTATTGAATATGCTTCTGCCAGGTGCAGCAGGAGCGGCAGCAAGCGGATATTATGCTGTCGCCCGTAAAATCGCTAGCGCCTTGCAAGTGGTTCGTTTAACATTTGAATATGTGATGGCACCACTCGCCAGTGAAAAACATGGCGAGGGAGACATTAAAGCCCTATCAGCGATGTATAGTTTTTCTATGCGTTTGTCTGTGAGTATTGCGATGCCGCTTGGTGCGGCACTGATCATGGCCCGCAGTGATATTTTAGCAACAATGGATCCTAGTTTTATAGCGGCTAGCAGTGTCATATTTATCTTATGCTTTGCCCGTACCTTAGAGGCGCTCACTGGCCCCTCCTCCGCACTTATTGAAATGCTTGGACACCGCTTTCTGCCTGCATTCAACAGTACAATGGGTTTCCTAATTCTTGCTGGCTTAGGGGTATTTTTAATCCCCCACTATGGCTTAAACGGTGCTGCGATCGCAGCCGCTATTGGTTTAAACGTCACTGCTATTTTATCTTTCTTACAATGTATTTATTTATTCAAACTGAACCCCTTTGATCGGGATTACTTGAAAGTCGCTTTGATTTCAGCTACATCCGCCTCTTTAATTTTGATAGTGGCTCAAAAATTAGGTTCATTATTTTCAGTAGGAATTAATTTACTCACTGCCTTCTTTATGCTGTGTTTGGCATTATGGACAATTATGCGCTATGGTTTGAATAGTAAGGACCGTGCAGCACTGGGCAGACTTGGTAAAATTGCTGATATATAGCGAGACCAATAAATAATAAGATCATTATTTATTGATAAGTCGAACCGACACAAATACTTATAGCCAAATAAGGGGATCAATATTCACTGCAATTGGCTATAGGACGTGAGTGACATTAATATCTACAGTCTAATGTGATCAAATTTACTATATGGGCAAAAAAGCTATTTATGCTATTATGCATTAATTACGGGTGCAGCCGGAGAAAATTATGAGCTTATACAGTCGTGAAAGCCACTATCTAAACAAGATGGGGGTGAAGGAACTTAATCGCGCCTTTTTCACCCATTATACTGTGATCGTTTATCTGACACTTGCAACGATAAGCGCTTTTGCTGCGGTCTATTATAGCAATGATATTCTGCGCCAAGGGCTTGCTGTCTTGGCTGCGACCATTAGTTTTCCGTTATTATGGTATATCACTCATCGCTGGATTTTACATGGTCAATGGCTTTATAAATTTAAGTATACGGCTGCACTGTGGAAACGTATTCATTATGATCACCATCAAGACCCTTATCATCTGGAAGTACTTTTTGGGGCCCTTAGAACAACAATTCCACCGATTGCACTCATTATGATGCCCCTTGGTTATGCCATCGATGGCTGGGGTGGGGCTGCAGCAAGTTTTTCGACAACGTGTTTAGTCACTTGTTTTAATGAATATTGTCATTGCATTCAGCACTTAAATTTCAAACCAAAACAACAATGGCTAAAGCATATCAAAGAGCAACATCTGATGCATCATTTCCAAGATGAAAACGGGAATTATGGCATCACAAATTATTTTTGGGATAAGCTATTTAATACTTATTATGTGCGCAAAGCGCGCAAGAAAAAAAGCCCTACCGTTCATAATCTTGGGTACACTCCAGAAATCGCTCATGCTTATCCTTGGGTCGCAGAATTATCGGGGGGTGTTGATAATCGTTCCCCGCGTGAAAGACGCACAAATAAGCCGATCAATAACAATTAAACTAATAACCCGACGACGATTCACTGATAAGATGATCTAGCGCGAATTAAGGCTCAATTTTTTGTCAATTCCTGGGTTTTGTCATTCCTTGGGCTTTGTCACTGCTTGGGGATCAAAGGCACCAACAGGTGCGAATCATATTTTCCGCCCGTGTAAATGATATGCTGACCTTTATTGACCGTTTTTTTATGGGCAAGGGCTGGATGATCTATATGGTCATGACCTGCTATGGCCACTTCTAGGATTTCACCTGCTAAAAACCGAGTGCTACTGGGTAGAATTTCAATTTCAACAGGGACAATTTCATTTTTCTCAAGCAATTGGCTGCGCGTGTGGGATAAAACGGGTTGCAAAGGGGTTGAAAGCGCTGCATCTTTTTCGCGTTGTGAAACCCGTAACCATCCCATTGCAACAGGCGTTTTATTATATCCTGCTTTGCCATAAAAATTAACAATATTACCCAGCACATCATATTTCTTTATTGCGATGAATAAATCCATGTCTGATGCACCGTCTGCTTTGACCCACAGCTTCAACTTCATGTTACCAGTTAGTTCCGTTTCTTGGGCGAAGGTTTTACGGAAGACGGTGCTGCCCTTTTGTGCGTCATATTGTGCGCGAGAGACGCTTTTTAATGCAGTTCCTTGCAATGTCTGTTCAGCTGCATCCAGATAATATGCAACTTCTTGTTGGGTCACCAAAGGCCATTTATTTTCATGTCTGATTTGGTATTCTTCTAACGTATCGCGTATTTCTAGACGCACTGCTGGACGCTTTTCAAAATCATTATTCTCGCCCTTCAAAAAATGATCAAAAAAGGCGGTCTGAACGGCTACTGCTTCTGGACTATAATAAAAAGGCCATTTTGAACGGCCATGAGTGAAAAGCCATTTCTGAGCCGAGCCTATACGCTTAAATGCTTCTAACGATCCACGGGTATGCATACCATGATCAGACCAACTGGCACAAATCAGTGCTGGGACTGTGATTGATTCTAACGCAATACCTGAAGGCGGCTGTAAGTTTTCCTGTCCCCATTTCACCAGCATCGGGCGCGTCTGACCAAACTGTATAACAAATTTAGGTGGCAGATTAATGGCATTCGACTTTTGACGTGCACGGTCAAGCCAGAATTCAGTAAAAGCTGTTTCTGGTATTCCGCCGTGAAATAAGACTTCACGGAAAACATCACTTTGCCCTTCCCAAGGAATGATTGCCTTTAAAGCAGCTGGTACCTCACTGTTTAGGCCAGAACTAGCAGCTGCCCACTGAGCGATTGCAAGGTAAGACACACCCGTCAGGCCTACGTTGCCATTGCTCCAACCCTGTACACCAGCCCAAGTGATCGCATCATGAAAATCATAACGATCTTGCAGGCTAAACAGATTAGCTACGCCGTCTGATTTGCCATATCCACGACTGTCGAGCATGACAACAGCGTATCCCTGTTGCACCCAGTAGGCAGGGTCTGGCCCTTCCCAGGGTGTCCAAGGACTGACATTGATGGGGCCCATATTATAATCTGGCTCCAAATGTCTTCTTAACATATCAGGGTATCTGATCGGTCCTTCATCTTTGTGATAAGCCGTTAGCATCATAACAACAGGATACTGTTTTACGCTATTAGTATCCCTAGGCTTTGGACGATATATAGTAGCAGAAAGCCGTGTCCCATCACGGACTATGACAGCGACATCCTGTTCAATCATTACGTCGCCCTGAAGCGCTGAAATGTCCAAAATATTTACAGGGCTATCTGGGTCTGCATAAAGGTCTGTTAAATCTGAGGGGCGAGAGTCTTCATTCGTATCCAGTAAATTCATAGCCAGCAGAATAAGGGCGCCCACACTTACAACAGATATCAATCCTTTTGTTCGCATTTTCCTGTCCCCGTCAAAACTAATCGTCCAGTTCTTAAGGTGTCATCTGCCTTAGTGAAAAAACATTACCATCAATATCATGTGCAAAAACTTCAAGGTAGTCCTTCAATGCTTGCGGTTTACTGAGAAAGCCTACCCCTAGCTCAGATAACCGTTGATATTCTTTTTCAATATTCCGGACTTCTATGGTGAACGAATACCCAAGATCGCTAGGTTTTTGTTTTTCAGTTGCCTTTGGTGTTGCTGGATTGATAAATTGCAATATTTCCATCACTTTGGAACGTTGATCCAACCGAAACCAACCGATTTTGACTTTTGCATTATCAAGATCAAATAAATTATCAGCAAATGAGGTGCTACCAGTTTCCATCACACGGGACGGTTTGATCGCAAAGACTTTTTCATAAAAGTGCATCAAGCGGTCACGGTCATGGGTGAATAACGACACCTGTGACATCCATATATTTTGGCCCCCTCCTTGCGCAACTTCGGGATAGCCTGCATCATCCAATGCTTTGCCTTTTAACTGCTCTAGTTCCATCACATTGCCTTCTGGGTCATATGCATAAATATAACTAACGCCGTATGTAGGGGAATAGACAGGGTGTTGATTACGATTTAACACCCGTGCCCCTTGTGCGACAAATTTCTCATGCCCTGGGTCTGATGCCGGTGATTGATAACATGTATGCGACATGCCAGGACCATAGATGGGACGCTGAGTTAAAGGCAAATCATCATTGTGCTGATACTCTGTTAATTCCAATATCCAGTTCGGCGCTTGTAAAACGGCCCTATCATAGACCACATTATCACGTTGAAAAAGACGATTAATGGCAGGATCATCCTGTATTTTCATGCGGCTAATGACTTGAAAACCCGTAGCCCCTTGATAAAATGCCAAAGCACGATCAAGGTCCTGCACAGAAAGCGCAATATGCTGCAGACCCATAATATCCGTCGGCGTATCAAGCAATGTTGTCCTCGCATCAAATTCAAAGGTTTCTGCGTTAAGACTAATCGTAAAGAACAATGGCAATATGAATATTATGCTAACCTTTGCCCAAAATTTCATGATAGC
>JABABO010000080.1 GCA_014238195.1 Kordiimonadaceae bacterium
CCATTGTTGGGTTAACTAAAAGTGCGGCCCTTGATTACGCAGACCGTGGTATCCGAATCAATGCTATCAGCCCAGGCCCCATGCAAACACCGATGTTTGACCGTGCCCTCAAAGATATTGATGGCGATATGAGCAAATTTGCGGGTGGTATGCCGGCCACAGGACCAGCAGACCCAGCCGATGTTGCGCGGACCGTGCTTTACTTATGCAGCGAAGAAGCTGCGGGCATGACAGGCCACAATATGATTGTCGATGGCGGCGCTAGTAGTCGCTAGGAAGTTTGTATTGATATGTGCTCAAAGATTTTCTTTTCATCACACTTGGGGTAGATAATGTTTGCTGCCTGCCATGAACTGGTTAGTATAGCGCAGTAAAGACGTCAGCATGAAAGAAGAAGAAGCCTCGTATAGCTGCCGAGTACAGTTGTCTGGCCCGTGCTGATTGGCTCGATCATTAAAAAGGAAACGAAATGAACGTTGTATCAAAATGGTTTAAAACGATTTTTGCCGATGCACAAGTTGTGCTTTTGATCAGCGTCGTCGCTTTGCTGCTGATTACTATTTTATTATTCGGCGATATGCTAGCCCCCGCGATCGCTGCGATCATTCTTGCTTTTCTGCTTGATGGCCCAGTTAATTATTTGCAGCGCAAAGGGTATCATGAAAGTATAAGCATACTTATTGTGTTTTTGGCTTTTTTGATGTTGAGCGCCATAACATTTCTGGCTGTGGTCCCCCCGCTTTTGTCACAAGTTGCCGATTTTATTAATGATAGCCCAGCAATCATTGGCCGCTTAAGGGATGGTATTTTAGATTTTCAAAAAGAAATCCCCGACCTTGTGACCGAGCAACAAGTACAAACATGGTTCGCGGGCCTTGGCAGTGAAATTGCGAACTTAGGCCCGAAGCTTTTACAATACAGCCTAAGTGGATTAACGGGTGCAATGACCTTCGCTGTCTATGCTGTTCTGGTGCCCGTTATGGTATTCTTTTTTATGAAGGATAAAAAAACCATTTTAGCATGGTGTGCTTCATTTTTGCCTAAAGACCATTTGATTGTCGAAGAAGTCGGACTGGAAATTATGCAGCGTGCAGGGGATTATGCGCGGGGTAAAGTGTATGAAATTATTATCGTCGCAACAGTTGCTTTCATAACATATCAAGTGATCGGTTTGCGGTATGCTACTTTGCTAGCTGTGATTACGGGGTTAAGTGTTCTTATTCCTTACGTGGGGGCTGCAAGCGTGACAATCCCCGTTGCGCTCGTTGCATATTTCCAATGGGGTATTTCTAGCGAGATGGCGATCGCTGTTATCGCCTATTTAATCTTACAGGCTTTTGATGGTAATTTGCTGGCACCGCTTTTGTTTTCTGAAGTGGTGAAATTACATCCCAATGCGATTATTATAGCCATTCTAGTGTTTGGTGGTCTATGGGGCTTCTGGGGGGTGTTTTTTGCTATCCCTCTTGCAACCATTGCAAATGCCATCATTAAGGCATGGCAAGCACGGTCTAACTTGCGCAACACGTCAGAGAAAACAGAGGGAAATACGCTTTCATAAAATTTGGTTAGTGTATGAAAAATTCTACTTTCATTCACTAAAAGGTAATCTTTACATGGCATTTTATTTTGTAAATTATCCAAGTGCTATTGGCATATTACTTTAAAGGCTTAGATTTATGATAGTCGAATCACGCAGCATTATTTTTTCCGACGAAGCACTGCTCGTCGCCATGCGCCCAGCACTAGAAGGCCGTGGCAAAGACGAAGGCTTCATTCCCAGCGAAATTATAGCGGGTCTAGACACCGAAGGGGAAGTCATTCTGACTTTTATGGCAGACGGCGGTGATATTGAATTTGGGAGTAAAGAATTGGGGGCTTCAATTCTTAATCATTGTATTGATATGGGTATTCCTCTGCCCCGGGGATCATATAAGGAGCTGGCCTTGCGCGGCGACCACATTGGCTTGATCGTGCGCCTTGAAACCGATGCAGAGGACGCATTCAGCGACGAATAAGCATTTTAAGCTCAGCTCTATAAACAGCATGAGCTAAACATCGCTAAAAGCGCATCATTCTACTGGTAAAAAGTCTGGAACTGACAAATATCGCTCGCCCGAGTCGTAACAAAAACCTAAAACACGCGCCCCTTTTTGTAAATCGGCAGTTTTTGCTGCAATCGCCGCAAGGGTTGCGCCGCTTGAAATCCCTACCAACATACCTTCTTCGCGTGCAGCGCGTAGTGCCATGGCTTTTGCGTCCGCAGCCTCAATGGGTAACACATCGTCCAGCAAGTCCGTATCCATAATTTCTGGTACGAAACCAGCCCCAATACCCTGAATAGGGTGCGGCCCTGGCGCTCCCCCTGATAAAACAGGGGATAAGGTTGGCTCAACGGCAATCACTTTCAAGTTAGGCATTTTGGCTTTTAAAATTTCCGCACAGGCGGTTATATGCCCACCCGTACCAACGCCAGTGATCAGATAATCCAAACCATCAGGGAAATCAGAGAGTATTTCAGGGCCTGTTGTCAGGCGGTGTGCCTCAAGATTTGCTGGGTTACTAAATTGCTGCGGCATCCAAGCGCCGTCCGTACTAGCAACTAAGTCTTTCGCCCGTTCAATCGCCCCTTTCATGCCTTTTTCCTTCGGCGTTAAGACAAATTCAGCGCCGTAGGCCAGCATTAAGCGCCGCCGTTCCACCGACATGCTTTCGGGCATAACAAGTATAAGGCGGTATCCCTTAACCGCTGCAACAATCGCAAGCCCAATGCCTGTGTTACCGCTGGTTGGTTCAATGATAACACCGCCTTCGCATAAACGCCCGTCGGCTTCCGCCGTTTCAATCATCGATAAAGCGATACGGTCTTTAATCGAC
>JABABO010000280.1 GCA_014238195.1 Kordiimonadaceae bacterium
GCATAAAACACCGTGTTGGGCATACATGCTGCTACATGACTTTTGATATTGATTTTCTGGACCCTGCTTACGCCCCTGCAACCGGCACCCCTGTGGTTGGTGGCCCCACAACACAGTTTGCCCGCGCGCTTTTGCATAAATTGCAAGGACTGAATATCATTGGCGCAGACCAAGTTGAGGTTGCCCCGCATTATGAAACCGCTAGCCAAATCACCGCCCTTGCTGGCGCTTCTGTCGCTATGGATATGCTGTATTTAATGGCTGCAGCAGCTACGGAAGATTAGTCCCCCAAACGCTGGATAGCCGCTTGTAGTTTTTGCATTTGCGCTTCTAGCTCGCTCAGTTGTTCTTGTGCGTCTTTTACGACGTGCGCTGGGGCTTTATCCGTAAACCCCTTATTACCTAGGCGGCCTTTCAAGCTTGCTGCTTCTTTACTGGTTTTGTCTAATGCTTTGTTCAAGCGTGCTTTTTCAGCGCCCAAATCCATTAAACCTGCAAGCGGCAACAGAACAGTTGCTTCGTCCACTACCAGCTGCGCCGCGCCATTTGTGTCGGCGCTTGTTACACATTCAGCCTTTTCAAGACGGGCGAGACGCGCCAACATATCATGCCAATCCGTGACACGTCTTTGTGTTTGCTTGGATGCACCCGTGATCAGTGCCGTTGCTTTGGCGCCAGCAGGGACATTCATTTCTGCGCGGGTTGAGCGCACTTCGGTAATAAAGCGAATAACCCAATCCACATCGGCCATTGCAGCAGCATCAACCGCACCTATTTCTGGCCATCGGGCGTGAATAATATCCGTATCACGCTGCGCCCCTAAGCCATTCCAGATTTCTTCGGTAATGAACGGCATGAAAGGATGCAGGATCACCAATATTTGATCGAGCACCCATGCCGTTACAACGCGGGTTTCTTGTTTTTGTTCTTCGTCTTCGCCCCAGAAAACGGGTTTGATCAACTCCACATACCAATCGCAGAATTTACCCCAAGTGAAGTGGTAAATCGTGTCGGATGCTTCATTAAATTTGAAAGCTTCCAAGGCTTTTGTCACACCTTGGGCTGCTTGCATCACTTCGCCGATGATCCATTTATTCAAAGTGAGCGTTGCCGTAGGTGGTTTAAGGCTGTTCGACCCACTGATCCCATTCATTTCGCAGAAACGCGCCGCATTCCAGAGCTTAGTGCCAAAATTACGATAGCCTTCAACACGCTTTTCGCTCATTTTTATATCGCGGCCTTGGGCTTCCATGCTGGACAGTGTGAAACGCAGAGCATCAGCACCGTATTTTTCCACAAAATCAAGGGGATCAATCACATTGCCCTTAGATTTTGACATTTTCGCGCCTTTTTCATCGCGAACCAAGGCATGGATATAAACCTTTTTAAACGGCACATCATCCATGATATACAGGCCGCTCATCATCATACGGGCAACCCAAAAGAATATAATGTCAAAACCCGTAACCAGTGTAGCGTTCGGGTAATAGCGATCAACTTCTGGGGTTTTTTCAGGCCAGCCGAGCGTACCAAACGGCCAAAGGCCACTGGAAAACCATGTATCAAGCACGTCTTTATCACGCTCAAGCACCACATCATTGCCGAATTTGGCTTGAGCTTGTGTGTAGGCTTCACCCTCGGTTTCGCAGACAAACACCGTACCATCTGGCGCATACCACGCAGGAATTTGATGCCCCCACCACAGCTGGCGTGACACGCACCACGGGGTAATGTTGCGCATCCATTGATAATAGGTTTTTTCCCAATTTTTTGGGATAAAGTTAGTTTTACCCGTTTCTACGGCTTCAATCGCTTTCACCGCCAGTTTGGGGGCATCGACATACCATTGTTCAGTGAGCCAAGGCTCAATCACCACACCGCCGCGGTCACCGTAAGGCACCATATGCGTATGTGGTTCGACCTTAACAAGAAAACCACCGCCTTCCAAATCAGCAACAATCGCTTTGCGGGCTTGGTAGCGATCCATACCCTGATATTTTTCGGGGGCATTCCTGTTGAGAGAGGCGCTTTCATCCAGAATATTAATCATTTCCAGATCATTCCGCTTGCCGACCTCAAAATCATTAAAGTCATGGGCTGGGGTTATTTTCACAGCGCCTGAGCCTTGCTCTGGGTCCGCATAGTCATCAGCCACAATAGGAATTAAGCGACCAACAAGAGGCAACTTGACCTGTTGGCCGATTAAGTCCTTGTAACGCTCATCCGATGGATGGACAGCAATCCCCGTATCCCCCAGCATAGTTTCAGGACGGGTCGTGGCGATTTCAATAAACTTATTCTTGATAATATCTCCCTGCGCGTCAACAAGTGGATAGCGAAAATGCCAAAAATGGCCACTGACTTCTTTTTGTTCGACCTCTAAGTCTGAAATTGCGGTTTTTAGTTTTGGGTCCCAGTTAACAAGACGGTTGTCTTTATACATCAAGCCATCATTATAAAGCTTGACGAAAAATTTCAAAACACCCGCCGAAAAACCTGTATCCATTGTAAAACGTTCGCGGGACCAATCACAGCTTGCCCCTAAGCGACGTAGTTGACGCGTAATATTACCCCCTGATTCAGCTTTCCAGTCCCAAACCCGCTCAATAAATTTTTCACGGCCCATGTCTTTACGGTTCAGGCCTGCCGCATCCAATTGTTTTTCAACAATATTTTGGGTCGCAATCCCTGCATGGTCTGTCCCTACTTGCCAAAGCACATCTTTGCCGCGCAAGCGTTCAAAGCGAATCAATATATCCTGCAGGCTATTATCCAGCGCATGTCCCATATGCAAATTACCCGTTACATTTGGTGGCGGCATGACAATAGTATAGGTTTCGCCGCCTTGATTGCGACCACAGGCAAAAGCATCCGTGCTTTCCCAGTGATCATACCATTTTGCTTCAATATCGGCTGGCGAATATGTTTTTTCTAACATCGTACAGTACCCAATTTGCGCGGCCTATTTTTTAAGCACGGCGTAATCATAAATTTTGCCGACAATGCACAAATTTCTTTTAAAACAAAAGCCTAAAACGTAAAAAGCACCAATTTCAGTGCTGTTTTAAATTTCCTTGGGAAAGAGAGTATTTGAGAGTTTAGCGGCGGCGGGAAATCCGCGCGACTTCACGTTCCACAGCATCTTGCACAATACCTGGAAGATTTTGATCCAACCATTCCTGCAACATGGGTTTCAGCATAGCACGGACCACGCTTTCAAGCGTATTATCTGAACCATTATAATCGGCTACCATCATATAGGACAGGTTTGCAAAAGATTCTGATGCCTTCGTTTCCACAGGTGGTGAAACTATAGGGTTTACTGGACCATTACGCGGTTCACTGTAACTTGGTTCTGGCTGCATAGCCTGTGGTGCGGGCTGGGGCATAGGTGCCGGCTCAGGCGCTAAATCTGTTAAATCAAGCACGTCTTCTTCTTCAGGTTCCTCTGGCATTGGTTCTGGCGCAGGATCTGCTTCGGGTGTCTCTTCTACAACAGGTTCCTCAGATTCTGCAACAGCTGGTTCTGGAGC
>JABABO010000124.1 GCA_014238195.1 Kordiimonadaceae bacterium
ATACGCTCATACCCCAATAGATCGTTTTGTTAGCAACTTCGGTAACAAATGAGAAAAAACCATCATTAGAATGCCCCGATATGGCATCTTGAGTTTCTTGATGCGACTGATCTGCGCGAAATTTTGTCCGCGTGCGCCTTAACGATGATTCACGGCTTTCAACCTCAACAGTAATGCTAGGGTTTACACCATCACTGGCTTTAACGTTACGAACAGGCCCCGCAAAAAGTAATTCTGGTTCGCCTATCAAACTTTGATCCTCATGAATAGCAGCAAGCCAAACGGACCCAACACTATTCACATAGTCCACTGAAAAGGCTTCGATCATGGCTTGTGACACATCATACGCATCTGTTTTCAGGCTGCCTAATGTCATTTGCAATGTTGAAATACGGCCATCATTGGCATTGGAAATTCCAGAAATTTCTCCTAGATTTCCTACGCCTTCATAAATATCACCGTTCCAATTTAGATTTATGGTCCCCCCCCATACAGTGACAGGGTCGCCGTGAAACCCCAATTTAACTAAAGGAACAACATTAATGTTTTCGCCCGCTAAATGGGCTAAAAGCTCGCTATTCATGATTAAATGACCTCCTCAATGGGTAATGACAGTGTAAACATATTCGCAGCATCACTTTCTGCTGCAACATTGGGGTCTGTTAGGCGAAAGTGGCCCTGTGCATTCTCAGTTATGATGGTCTCTCCATTGACTGGGGCTGTCATAAAACGCGGGGAAACATTTATCTGCGCTTTGCCTGCGCTATTCGCGCTGACTGTCTCCACGATTTTTTTTAGGGCTGTACCAATTTGAATAATATCACCGCGCTTGAAGATGTTAGCTTGATTTGCATCCCAACCTTTAGTGTCAATTAATGCGCCCATTTGACCTGCTCCATCAATTGTTCCCTGCTGGTCTTCTGCGGTTCCAGTAATGGACTTAAATTCTGGGTGCGGCAGCATAAAAGAACCGACGATACCATCTAGCGCATCCAGAAAGCCTAACCATTCTTGTGCCTGTTGCTTGGTGAGCGTTGGCAGCGTAACAACACCCTGCCAGCGATCCCCCGCATGTCGGTGAATTTGTTGCCGCCCGCTTGCTGATTGGTGCACAGTTTGATTATGGTGTATATACAATCGGCTTTGACTAAAACCTGGTCCGCTGGGTAATTGGGCTATCGGGAAATTGACCATACTTTGCCTCCTTAGAAATATATGTTAGGATGAAAGACTACTAGCAAAGACAGCTAGCTTGATTTGAAAATTGTTGATGAAAACCCTTAAGGATTGCCAATAATAATGCGTTTTATAACCACTGTACTGGTATGTTTTCTTTTGGTTTTCTTGAACTCGATTGAAACTAAGGCTCACTCAGATGAAGCCCAACCCAATCAAACTCATCTGCAAGCGGGAATTTTATTATCGACAAATGATTGGCTCATCCCCTTGCAAAAAGCTCAGCCTGGGGATGTTTTCACCGTTATGCCTGGGACATACACTTTGGAGCGCATCCCTAAATTAGAAACCGATGGCACCATTAGTGCACCGATTACTCTAAAAGCACAGACCCCAGGAACTGTAAAAATGCGCGTTCGGTCGCATTCAGGGCTTTATATATCTGGAAAATACTGGATTATCGAAAACTTGGATATGGAAGGTGTTTGCAGCAACCATAATGAATGTCAACATGCTATTCATATCACAGGCGACGCCGATAACGTCATCATTCGCAATAATCGTTTTAAGGACTTTAATGCCGCTATTAAAAGCAACGGTAAAATCCTTAATGGTCGACGCGAGTTCCCAGACCGCATACGTATAGAAAGGAACTATATCTACAATGATCACCCGCGCCAAACTGGTTACCCAGTAACTCCTATTGACGTTGTCGGTGGCAGTCAATGGATACTCCGTGAAAATTTTATAGCGGATTTTCACAAAGCCCAAGGTGACAAAATCAGCTACGCCGCTTTCTTAAAAGGCAATAGTGATCAAGGGCTTTTTGAGCGTAACCTCATCATCTGTGAATGGAAACACAAAGGCGGTATACGGCTGGGCTTATCTTTTGGTGGTGGTGGCACCGAGAAAAAATTCTGTAAAAATCAAAACTGTGATATCGAGCATTATGGCGGTATTATACGCTCTAACGTCATTTTAAATTGCCCGGCTGATGTTGGTGTTTATTTAAACAAAGCTGCCAATACAAAGATCGTGAATAATACTATTTTAGGCACTACTGGCGTTGATGTTCGCTTTCAAACAAGTTTTGCCAAGTTTGATAATAATATCATTGAAGGGCGGATAAAGGACCGCGATAAAGCTAAGCACCGTTCAGGAAGCAATATAATACAGCCCTCTTTATCCAGTTTATTCCCAAAAGCTTCATCGCTTGATCTAACACCTAGTTCACCAAACGAACTGCGCAAAACATTCGTCACGGATAAACGCGCCAAAGATTTTTGCACTGGAAAACCCATCGGCGAATTTATCGGCGCTTTTGCATATCCAATGAATTGTAATGTCCGAAATAAACTTATGGATGCTGTCCACTATGAAGACGATTAGTTTTGATCCTTAAACATCACAGCTTTATACGTCATACGGCCCCGTGCATAACTGTTAGCATCGCGTTGCTGTTTGGTGACATCAGCCGATACCAAAACAAGCCTCACTAATGTATAGTTTGGTACAAAAACATTCATCAAATGTAATTCAGCATCAACAAGTGCCATAATTTCTTTGGCTTCCATTTGATGCATATTAGAGGACCATACAAGCACATCAAAATGTATGGTTGCCCCTTCAGTGGTACCCGTATCATAGGGCTGGTGGCGTGTGTCGCCAAAAGCAATAAAGGGCGGAACAGCAGCTTCATCAGGTTCATCATAAATGGCACTCACCCGCGCGGTTAAATCCGAAGCATTCGCTAAGTGTTCATAGATAGATTGTTGTAATAAGGGTGCAGCAAATGCTGACATAAGGTTTCTCCGTTCTCATGATATAATTTTAGATTGCTCAGCTACGTTAGGAGCTACTTGCTGTATTTTGAACCTCACGGGTGTTAAAAATGATGGAACGCCGTCCCATGTTTGGTTCAAGCACACTCATCACTTCAAACTCACGGCCTGGCATTTGAATACGTCGTGTCTTTAGAAATGACTTGCGATAATGGACAGCAAAAGTCACATTCGTTGAATATTCAGGCTTACCCGCGTGAAAGGTTGCAGCATTGCTTTGTGTCTCCACTTGTGCCCAAACGCTGGCAATATCGACATACGCGCGTTCACGACCCCCACCCGCCACAATCTGCGGATCCATCTTTTGCAATGTGATACTCGTATTCATCTTACCAAAGGATGTTTTCATCATATCTGGGCCTCTCTGTAAGGGGCAAGCAAACTGCGAATACCTGAATCAGACAAAGCATGAGATGGCATATCCCCCCTGTTTGCATGAAGATAGGCCACCAATTGTAATAAGGCTTGCCGTATAACGCCTGGGACTGCATTCCAACTGTCACCAAAACCAGCCGTTAATCGTATGCGGATCGCGTCACCATCAACTGCTAAGGATGGCCACGATATTGTGCGCCCCTTATAAATTTTCGGACTGCTGCCAGATTGCAAGTAATATGCACTGCGATCCCAAGTTTTTTCGCTGTTATCCGCGGCACGTAAATAAATATCCTCCACCGCCGAAACGGGTTTTACGGGTAAGGGTAGATAACCTTCGCGGTTCTGGATGTTGACCCAAGCCCCTTGCATAATACCGTCCCACCACAAAGAAGATTTCTGCATGGCCCAACCGTTTAGATACACATCCATTTCTCGGCTTATTAAGAATAACCCTATGTGACTTTCCACCGCATACCGCGCTGCAATAATGAGCGAACCAAGATAAGCATCTTCACTTTCATCCGTGATTCTAAGATGGTCTTTTACCTCGGCGAGTGTAACAGGCTCAGTTAAGGGATCTGTAATTTGTTGATATCGCATTTTAACGCTCCAAACATCTGATGGTCATGCCGCGCGCTACTGTGCGCCCAGCATCGGTGGATATTGTACAAGCGAGCCGGTAAACATTCCCAGCCACACCCCCTGATACAGTGACGGAACGCACAGCGGATCCAGCTTGTTCAACGCCTGTTACTAGGCCCAAAGGCTCGATAGGGACAATATCCCAAAGGGTATTTGTGATCAGCTCATCGCTTGCAAGCCAATCAGACCAGTCCACTGAATAATCAACGGTACTGGCTGGGTCTTTTGCAAAAACAGTCATTGTTTTGCTCCTGTTATTTTGAAATTGTAAACCAGCCATCTTTAGGGGGGATGATTGCAAAGGCGGCGTTTTTGGACATCACGGTTCCACCATTGATGTTCAAATCCATATACCCAAGTAAGGGATCAGCGTTTTCTAGGGCGCTTGGTGTACCTGCAAGTATAGCCATGTATTTGGCGGCGGGAATGGTTGCATTTGGGCCAAAGTCAATAACATGACTGCCCCAACCAATTAGGGTTTCATCTTGAATTAAGTCTGTCGCTGACATTGCAGCAGGCGCATAAGACCCACCCTCTATTTCAAAACCCATAATATCAGACCAATGGCTTTGATTCTGAAGATCGGGTATGTAGGATGCACTCAGAAGTGTGCATGTGAACGGTGATACTGTCATATCGCCATACCCCCCTTGTAAAAGGGTATTGAGCGCAGAATGATATAAGTGAAATTTTCCGTTCATTCTCCACCTCGCTTCACGAATAGGGTTCGCGGATATTTTTTACCGTTTTGGGCGATATTTTCGCTCTCTGGTGAGACTATATTGGCTTCGCTCAGCACTATTGATGCGCGCCAACTGGCCTGCAATGTCGAGAGCTCTGCTAAACCGCCCTCATAAAAAAGGGGGGCATTTGCCCCCCGAAAGTATCGGTCAATTGGCGCAGTCGCCAAAGCCGAGCGTGCTATAGCACTCATGCCTAACATCATTTTTTTGATCCTTAAGTTGCTTTAGATTTTCAGATTTATGGCGTGGCTGTTGTGTCCACGCTCGGCCATATCAGGCCCTCAAACACCCCGTAAGCATCGTCAGGGCTGGTGGCTTGGCGCAGGGCGGACTTGGTGGCTTGTCGTACCGCTTCGCCCAAAGGTTTTAGCTGGTTATTCAGTATGTCATGCTGGGCTATGATAAAGTCCGCCGCAGCGTCTGCGTCCATACCCTGATTATCCATGACGATTTGCAGCATGGCCCCGACGCTGCCGTCCTGCGTGTAGGCCAGTGCTTGATCGTAATTTGACCGGTAAACATCCATCACCGCGGGCGACAGGGTGATATAGCCGCCAATCCATTCGTCAAAAGACTGGTCGACTTCTGTGATTAAGCTGCTGATTGTCTGGGCAAGCTTGGCTGCGCCGCCGTCGGGCAGTGGTGCAACCGTCCACTCCCGTACCCACGCACCTTCGCGCGCGATGGGATCGCCGAGTGATATGCTTTCAAACCATTCATAGGCTGGGGGTTGGTCGTCGGTTAGCACGCTGAAACCAAGGGCCTTCAAATGGTCATCACTTGGGCTTGCTGGAAAGCTGATATTAGGATGGGCGTTTTTAATGTCGTTCAAAGTGATAATGGCTAGGGTGTCTAGGTTGATATACATGGTTTTTCCTATGTCCTGAATTGATAGATTTTCATTGAATCCTCGCAAGCAACGAAAAATTTGCTGCCATCGGGGCTGAAATAGATGCCTTGTGCATTTGTGCAGCCTGAATCTGCCAGCGAGTAAGAACCCACGCTAGAAACATTGTCGGCTTTCCAAGGATTATTTAAGGTAAAGTGATGGATTTTATCGTCACCGCTCACGGTAAACATATCGCTGCCAATATCGTTGACAAACAGGCTGCGATCATTGTCGCTGCCAGCGATGGTATAGTCCCTTGAGGTATCAGTGGGCCGCGTTGAAAACGGCGAGGTGGGTAAGCGCGCGCGTTTTTGATTAGTCGCGTTTGTCCATATGACCTTATCCCCAGCGTCATTGAAGGTACAGGCACGAAGACTCCAGCCAAGCATATTTATTGAATCAATATGGGTGAAAGATGTTGGGTCCCAAGCGGTCGCTAATGTATAGGATTGTGCATATCCTATTTTAGCCAGAATAAGCTTAAATCCGTCAGGCGAAAACCACAGATCAATATTACCACCATAAATAACGGTCGATGAAATCAATGTCGCCGTGCTGATATCCCACGCCGCCGCCAGCGCATATTTAGTGACAGCACTGCTGTCAGGCCCACACATAAACATAAGCGCACCGTCAGGGCTGAAATGAATGCCTGCGGGCGATGTTTCCGCCGCAGCGACATCAAAATCTTGCACAGGTTTTAGATTTGTTAGGTCCCAAGGGGAGCCTTGCTTATTTCGTCTGCGGTTTTCTTCAATCATTATGTTTTTCCTTATGTGCTATATTGATGAACCGCTTGGCTTAAACTGCTGGTGACATAGACCCGCGCCCCTGTCGGTGAAAACGTGATGCCCATCGCTTTATCGGTCAGGGGTGTAAAACCCGATTTAGACAAGCCTGATAAAGCGTAAGACTTTTCCAAAACCGCGCTGGGGGTCTGCCATGGGATTGTAAGCTTGTAATGATGAATATCGTCGCGCATATCGACCAGAAACAGATCGGTCCCTGCATCGTTTACAAAAATCCCGCGGTCGCGGCTTTTACCAAAGACATGATTGATGGGGGTGCTGGCACTGCTGACATCAAAGGGCGTACTCAGCGTGGCATACCGTTTGTTAAAGGCCTTAGACATAATGATTTTGTCGCCAGCATTGCTCAGGGCTGCACCGTGCAGTCCCTCGACGCTTTGGTCATACTCGCTGACCAACGTATAGCCTGCGGTCAAGTCCCATGGAGCGTTCAGCGTGACACTGACCAAGGCGTCTGACCTGACCAGCATAAGCTGCACGCCGTCACTTGCAAACCAAAGTCCCAGCAAAGCCCAATCAAACACTGTTGAGGCTACATACACCGCCGTGGTGATATCCCACGGCACTGCTAGAATATGTGTTGTGATATAAGCTCTGCCATTGCCGCACAGATACATACGGCTGCCATCGCGGCTAAAATGCAGCCCGCGCGGGTCGGGCTGACGTAAACTGACATCAAACGAACCATCAAACGTTAAACCATCAAGATCGCTCAAGTCCCAGATGGCCTCTGTCGGGGTGTTGGTACTCGCTCTGCGAGGTGTTCCTGTTTCAAGTATCATGCGCTTGCCCATACATGTGTGGCTTGAAAACTGCTGCCACCGTCAAAGGTTGTCAGTAAAATTTTATCGCTGCCGCCTGCTAGCAGCGTCGGTGTGTCGGCGCTGTCCCACGTGACGCTAAGCGGCCATGTGATGGTGTAAGCGCCGCCGTCCTGCACCAGCAGCACATATTGCGCGTAACTGTTTTGGCTGCTGTTTTGCTTAAAGGTCAAAACTGTGTTGGCGCTAATGGTCACCGACCCCGCGTTGGCGCTGTCGAAATCAACGTCTGTGGTCACCGCATCATCCAAGTGATACAGCACAGGCCCCGTTAAGCTGCCCCCGGATATGGCAAGATAGCCGCTGTCGTGATTATGGGTGTTTGCTGCATAATCCGTATCATGATTATGGGTGTTTGCTGCATAATCCGTATCATGATTATGGGTG
>JABABO010000187.1 GCA_014238195.1 Kordiimonadaceae bacterium
TTATTGATAGAGTATCTGCCTATCCTGATTTTTCTTGGAATCGCTGTTGTTTTCTCGCTAGTATTTGTTGGTGCGGCCATGTTAATCGCCCGTCAAGCGCCAGATGATGAAAAGCTTTCCGCTTATGAATGTGGCTTTGAGGCGTTTGAAGATGCCCGCCATCAATTTGATGTGCGCTTTTATCTTGTGGCGATCTTGTTTATCATTTTCGACCTTGAAGTTGCTTTTTTATTCCCTTGGGCTATTACCCTTGGTGATATTGGGCTTTACGGGTTTTGGTCTATGATGATTTTCCTTGGTATTTTGACCATAGGTTTCGTATATGAATGGAAGAAAGGGGCGTTAGAGTGGGAGTAGAAAAAACACCTGAGCTAGCGGGTCCTGTCCCGTTAAAGGCACCAGATGATAATGCTTTCTTTCAGGATTTAAACGAAGACCTTCAGGAAAAAGGCTTTGTTGTTACCAGTATGGAAGATCTAATCAATTGGGCACGAACGGGTTCTCTGTGGTGGATGACCTTTGGCCTGGCTTGCTGTGCGGTAGAAATGATGCATTCTGGAACGCCGCGGTATGATGTGGAACGCTTTGGATTTGCGCCGCGTGGGTCGCCGCGTCAATCAGACGTCATGATTGTCGCTGGTACATTAACCAATAAAATGGCCCCAGCACTGCGCAAAGTGTATGACCAAATGCCAGAGCCACGGTATGTGATTTCGATGGGATCATGTGCCAATGGTGGGGGCTATTATCACTTTAGCTACAGTGTTGTCCGTGGCTGCGACCGTATTGTGCCTGTCGATATTTACGTGCCAGGTTGCCCGCCAACAGCCGAGGCTTTGGTCTATGGTATTTTGCAATTGCAACGTAAAATCCGCCGTACAGGCACTTTAGAGAGATAAATAATTCAGGGAATGGGGCTGCTTTTTAGCCCCATTAGTGTGCGCGGAAGCGCCTTTTAGTTAAGGGACCGAGTATCTGCATGAGCGAAAAGGCCTTATATGAGCTAGGCGAGCACATCGCATCGAAGCTTGAAAATGAAGTGATCGGAACATCTGTAACGTTTGGTGAGCTAACGATATTAGCGCGCGCGGAACATATACAAAAGGTTCTGACAGTTTTGCGTGATGACGCGCTTTGCTTGTTTAAGCAATTGATTGATCTTTGCGGTGTTGACTATCCAGACCGCGCAAAGCGTTTTGATGTGGTTTATCATCTGCTGAGTATGCAGCTAAATCAACGTGTCCGCGTGAAAATTCAAGCCGATGCCGATACACCTGTCCCAAGCAGTATTGATGTTTTTCCTGGTGCGGGTTGGTTTGAGCGCGAAGCATGGGACATGTATGGGATTTTCTTTGCGGATCACCCCGATCTTCGCCGTATGCTGACCGACTATGGCTTTCGTGGTCATCCACTGCGTAAAGATTTCCCCGTAAGCGGCCATGTGGAAGTCCGCTACTGTGAAGACGAAAAGCGTGTCATTCAGGAGCCTGTTTCATTGCGCCAAGACTTCCGTGATTTTGACTTCATGAGCCCTTGGGAAAGTGCAGAATATATTCTACCCGGCGATGAAAAAGCCGAAGAGGAGGGGGCATAATCATGGCTGAGGTAGATATTAAGAATTATAATTTGAATTTTGGTCCACAGCACCCTGCGGCTCATGGTGTTCTGCGCATGGTGTTGGAGCTAGACGGCGAACTGATCGAGCGTGTTGATTGTCATATTGGATTGCTGCACCGGGGAACAGAAAAACTGATTGAGCAAAAGCAATATTTGCAAGCGATGCCCTATTTTGATCGTCTTGATTATGTTGCCCCAATGAACCAAGAACATGCATTTGTAATGGCGATTGAAAAACTGCTGGGGGCAGAGGTGCCGCTGCGGGCGCAGTATATTCGGGTCCTGTATAGTGAAATTGGTCGCATATTGAACCATATCTTAAATTTGACCACCCATGCGATGGATGTGGGGGCGATGACACCGATTACTTGGCTGTTTGAGGAACGCGAAAAACTTATGGAGTTTTACGAGCGTATCTCAGGTGCACGTTTTCACGCTGCTTTCTTTCGCCCAGGCGGTGTCCATCAAGATATGCCCGATGGCTTAGCGGAAGACATATTGGCCTGGACTGAGACATATCCACAAATGATTAAGGACGTGGAAACTTTGCTCATTGATAACCGTATATTCAAACAACGAAATGTCGATATCGGTAAAGTGAGCGTAGATGATGCCCTAGCGTGGGGATTTACGGGGGCGATGCTGCGGGGCTGTGGTGTGCCTTGGGACTTGCGACGTTCGCAGCCTTATGAAGTCTATGATAAGTTAGACTTTAACATTGCTATTGGCAAAAATGGTGATTGTTATGACCGCTTTATGTTGCGTATTGCTGAAATGAAAGAATCTCTAAAAATTATCCGTCAGTGTATCAATGATATGCCAACAGGACCTGTGATGTCGCTGGATAATAAAATCGCTCCTCCTCGTCGTGCTGATATGAAAACATCAATGGAAGCCCTTATTCATCACTTTAAACACTATACTGAAGGGTTTCGTGTTCCCGAAGGTGAAGTTTATGCGGCTGTTGAGGCACCAAAAGGCGAATTTGGTGTTTATCTGGTCTCTGACGGTTCTAATCGGCCTTATCGCTGTAAAATTCGCGCCCCAGGGTTTGCCCATCTTCAGGCTATGGAATTTATGTGTAAGGGCCATCAGCTTGCGGACGCGCCTGCCGTTTTGGGGGCTATGGACATTGTATTTGGTGAGGTTGACCGATGAGCACGGCTGCAACAGCATTTGAGTGGAACCCTGAAAATCAGGCAGAAGCGCAAAAACATATTGCGAAATACCCAGAGGGCAAACAGCAATCAGCGGTTATGCCGCTTCTGCATATGGCCCAACGTCAAAATGGTGGTCATGTAACACAGGAAATTATGGAATATATTGCAGATTATCTGGATATGCCCCCAATCCGTGTTCAGGAAGTTGCGACATTTTACACCATGTATCAACACAAACCCGTTGGGCAGTATCATGTGGAAGTCTGTGGAACGACCCCTTGCTGGTTGCGCGGGGCTGGCGACGTGATGGCAGCTTGCCAGAAAAAACTTGGGATTAAGAAAGGCGAAACGACGGATGATGGCTTGTTTACTTTATCCGAAGTTGAATGCGCTGGGGCTTGTGTGAATGCGCCTGTGGTGGCGATTAACAATCATTATTATGAAGATTTATCGCCAGAATTAATGGAACAATTGCTTGATGATATTAAAGCAGGCAAGGACATTAAGATGGGGCCACAAATTGACCGCCAAAAAAGTGCACCTGTTGGCGGATTAACGAGCTTAAAAGTGGCTAGTTTGAAAACGCCAAACCTTAAAAAGAGAGGGGAGTGACACGATGTTAGCGGATAAAGATCGTATATTCACCAACCTTTATGGCCTAGAAAGCTCTGGGATTGAGGCGGCTATCAAGCGTGGTGACTGGGATGGCACGAAGGATTTACTCGCCAAAGGTCGTGACTGGATCATTGATGAAGTGAAGGCGTCAGGCTTACGGGGGCGCGGCGGTGCTGGTTTCCCTACCGGTATTAAATGGGGATTTATTCCCAAGGGTGATGGGGAAAAGTATGTTGTTATTAACTCGGATGAGTCTGAAACGGGTACCTTTAAAGATCGAGAACTATTAGAAGAA
>JABABO010000226.1 GCA_014238195.1 Kordiimonadaceae bacterium
CAATTTATGATACCGCACATAATGCTCAGCCATTGTTGTTTGGTCGTAGGAATGTAAATATGCATCGGCAAAAAGCTGTTTAAAACTGGCAAAACAACTATCCATAGGACTGCGATTGATATGAATAATTTTTGCGTTCGGTAGCGCCGCGATAATCAATGGTACATAAAGATAATTCAGTGGCAATTTATCTACAAAATATGGTGTTATTGCGGGATCACCCTGCATCGGCACACTGGTTTCCATATAAATGCGGCCAAGTTGCACCGTATCAATGTCAACAGCTTTTTCAATAATTTCAGCGGTCATTGGCTTAGTTGATGGAATATTTACCAAACGTCTGATAGCCATACGGAATTGCTGCAACTCCCCCGCTGAATGCACCAAAGGATGCGCTGTAATCACCCGTTCTATGAGCGTTGATCCTGTACGCGGCTGCCCAATGATAAATATTGGCGCTGTTGTTTGATTTCCCTGTTGATTGTGTTGTTGATCATCCACGGTTTTTCGCGCTAACCATACAGTCGTGTAATGTTTTTCTAGGGCTTCAAACAAAGCGATATCAGCTTTTTCATCAAAGGGGCGCTGACTATGCTGCGCTTGCGCCCCACGCTCAAAGGCTTCAAAAGCCTTATCCCATTGCTCAAGGTCTTCATGCTCTTTACCGATAGCATACCAAAAGAAGGGCGCGGATGGATTACGGTCATCTATACTTGTAGCGTGCTTTTGCATCTCATGGATATGAGCATCACTTTTAGCCTTGCTTAGCCTAGCAAGCAGCCAATGCGGCATTCCAAACGCAGGGTGTTGATTTATGACATAATCTAAGTCAACTCGCGCTAAATCAAAATCACCCGTAAATGTATAGGTTTTACCTCGATTTAAACGGACCATAGCAGAATCATTTTGGTCAATAGCTTTATCATACCAATCAAGGGCAGCGTATTGATCCCCCAGCATACTGTAAACTGTGCCGATGGTATCCATAGCGGTTGGTTCGGTGATGCCAAGCTTTAAGGCTTGTTGCAGCGCTTGATCTGCATTGCGCATTTGCCCTTGAATTAAAAACACTCTGGCGAGCTGCGCCCAAGCCAACACGGCTGTTTTATCCAAAGATACAGTGTTCTTAAAAGCTTCGCCAGCCATCCGCCACTGCGATGTTTCCAAACCGCATAAGCCAACTAAGTAATGAGCCTGCGGTAATTTTGGGAAATATTTTAAAACAAGCTGCGCACACGAAATAGAGTCTTTAACGTCACCAGAATTCAAGGCATCAAAGCCGCGCTTTAGGTAATCAGACGCTTCAGGCTTTGTCATTTGAATTGGCATAACAGATTCTGCTTTTGTGCTTTTTGATACTACTTATAAACCCAGCTCGTCACGCAGCTTATAAAACATCATGCCGGCAGCAAGCAGCGGTTGCCGTAATAATTTACCGCCTGGAAATGGGGGATGTGATACATTCGCAATAATGTTAAAACGGTCTGTGTTCCCTGTGATCGCTTCGCTGATCAAGCGGCCAGACATATGCGTTTGTGCCACACCGTGCCCAGAATAAGCTTGAGCAAAATATACATTTTCATCAAGTTTGCCAAGCTGCGGGATTCGATTTAAGCCAATGCCCAAATATCCACCCCATTCATAATCAATCTTAACATTTTTAAGCGAGGGAAAAACCTTTAACATCTTAGGGACCAAAGCTTTTTGAATGCTTGTGGGGTGCCGTCCCGAATAGTTTGCTAAGCCACCAAATAATAAACGTTTGTCGGCGGAAAGCCGGAAATAATCCAAGGCCCAGCGCTGGTCACATACAGCGCAGTCCCCCGCCATAATATCAGATACTACGGCCTCAGATAAGGGTTCAGTTGCAATAATGTAGCTGCCCGCAGGAATAATACGGCTGGCAAGCTTTGGCTGCAAGTCACCAAGATAGGCATTGCAAGCATAGACCAGTTGATCACAAGTCACACGACCATACCCCGTATCGACAATAATCTCAGGACCATACTGAACACTAGACACCCGCGCATCTTCAAAAATTTTAGCCCCAAGCGCTGCAGCTGCCCGTGCTTCACCGCGTACCAGATTTAAGGGCTGAACATGCCCCCATCCTTCGTTATAAAGCCCACCAATATAACGTGGGCTTGAAACATATGGCGCTGCTTCATCCACGCTGGTCGCAAGCACTTGCTTAAACGGATAGCCTTTGCTGATTAGTGCTTCATGGTTATTTTTCAGATCAGCAAGCTCTGATCGTGTCATCGCAGCATCAAAATAACCCCATTTCAAGTCACAATCTATGTTATGGTCACGGACATTATTTTTAATGATTTCAGTGCACTCAACCCCCATATCCCAAGCCGCATCTGCATGAGCGCGACCAAAGACATCAGCGATTTTATCAAGATCTGATAATTCAGGGCCATACCCACCGATCACTTGACCGCCGTTGCGACCACTAGCGCCCCAACCAATACGGTTTTGCTCCAGAAGGCCAACGCTTACACCCTTTTTTGCAAGTTCTAGCGCTGCTGAGACACCACTAAATCCGCCACCAATGATGCATACATCGACCTGAACATTGCCTTCAAGGCGCAGGAACGGCCCATCATCAAGCATAGAAGCATGATAATAACTATCAGGATAACGATCATCATGTATGACATCACGAATACGCATAAGCTTTGCCTTTCCCTAGCAGTTCCCATATTATTTATACGATTAGATCACACGCAAGTACCAACTATAGTCATTATCGCTGATCATGCGGTGATAATTTTCTTCTTCTTCTGAACGCACTTCAAAATATAACTTATGAAAACCTTCGCCAAGATACTCTTTCATGACATCACTAGTCTTGAAAGCGTCCAAGGCCTGATGCCAACGTTGCGGTAACGTATTAACACGGTCAAACCCGTCATATTCATCCAGTTTAGGTCCTGGGTCACAGCCCTGTTCAAGGCCATAATCAACGCCTGCCAAAATCGCCGCCATTACCAAATAAGGGCACGCATCAGCCCCAGAAACACGGTGTTCAAAACGCCTATTTTTTGCATCAGCGACTGGTAGCCGAACGGAAACACGGCGGTTGTTTTCACCCCAGTTTGGTACAATGGGTGTATAAAGTTCTGGGTCAAAGCGCCGATAACTATTAGCATTTGGGGCG
>JABABO010000147.1 GCA_014238195.1 Kordiimonadaceae bacterium
ACCAATCACTGGCAGATTGTTGCAAAAATCCCATAAATTTTGCCCCAGCTTTCAGCGCACCGTATTCACCAGCGGTTGCTAAGCCATCTAAAACTGCTAATGCCTTGGGTGTGTTGACATCGTCTGCCAAGGCCTCAATAAGCATAGTTGGTATTTGCTGAACACTTTCCACCCCGTCTGTAAGACGGTACCATTTGTCCAAGCGTTTTTTCTGCTCCCGCACAGATTTGACAGAAAAATCAACGGGTTGGCGATAATGTGCTATCAAAAGTGAAAGTCGCAGCGCTTCCCCCGTATGGTCTTTTAGCAAATCTTCGACTGTATGGAAGTTTCCTAATGACTTAGACATTTTTTCGCCGTCAACGGTTAAATACCCATTATGCATCCAATAATTCACGAACGTGCGATCATGTGTGCATTCGCTTTGTGCGATTTCATTTTCATGGTGTGGAAAGATCAAATCCTGACCACCGCCATGAATATCAATGGTTTCGCCTAAGTGTTTTTCAATCATGCAGCTACATTCAAGGTGCCAACCAGGGCGACCACGACCCCAAGGGCTTTTCCATCCAACTTGAGTATCGTCTGAGGGTTTCCACAGGACAAAATCGGCAGGATCTTTTTTGTAAGGGGCAACGTCTACCCGTGCACCAGCTACCAATTCATCCCTACTATGGCGTGATAATCTGCCATAACCATCCATAGAAGATACACTGAACATAACATGACCTTCAGCGACATAGGCGTGGCCTTTTGCTAGAAGGGCCTGCATCATTTTGATCATCTCGGGTAAATGATCTGTGGCTTTTGGGCATATATTTGGGGCAAGGGCACACAGTGCGGCCATGTTACGCTCATACGCTTGGGTATATTTTTTGGTGATAGTTTTGATGCCCACCCCCGATTGTTTGGCACGGTCCATGATTTTATCATCAATATCTGTAATATTGCGGGCATAAGTCACACGACTTGCCCCATAGATATGACAAAGCAAGCGATAAAAGATATCAAAAACAACAACAGGCCGCGCATTTCCGATATGGGCGTAATCATATACCGTTGGCCCGCAAACATACATGCGCACATTCAAAGGATCAATGGGGTTAAAAACCTGCTTTTCACGGTCCTTAGTGTTATAGATACGAATATCAGTCATGTTAGGCTTCTTCGCCTTGTAAGCGTTTAATGGCTGTTTCGCGCCCTATAAGCGGTAATAAGGTACCTAGATCAGGGCCAAAACCCTGTCCCGTTAATATCAAACGAAGCGGTTTAAACAGCTCCTTGCCTTTAATCCCAGTTGTTTCTTTCACACGATTTGTCCAGTCTTTCCAAGTGCTTGCATTAAACTCCCCTTGAGGTAAGGCCTCTAATGCTGCATGGGCGAATTCAGGATTATCAATCAAAGGTGTCACAGGGCCCTCAATAATACGCGCCCATTCTTTAATATCGCTTAGTTTCTTGATATTTGGGCGTACTGCATTCCAAAAATTCTCATCTGCACCATCAAGGCGGTCTATGACATCATTAAAGGACGTTTGATGTAGAATTTTAGCGTTTAAATGTTCTATTTCTTGGGGGTCTAGTTTCGCAACACCCCGACTAAAGGTACTAAAATCAAAGGTTTCAATCAATTCTTGTGGATTTAAGAAGGCGGTAATTGGCAAACTAGTGCCAAGGCGGCCAAGAAGCGAAATAACCGACATCGGTTCAAGACCTATTTCGTCACGGTAAGACCCAATACTCATGCTGCCAAGACGCTTTGATAAAGCTTCACCGCCTTTCCCTGCGAGCATAGCAAAGTGGGCCATTTTTGGCATTTTACCGCCAATCGCTTCAAAGATTTGGCCTTGCACCGCAGAATTTGTAACATGGTCTTCACCGCGCACAATATGGGTAATCTTATAATCCACATCATCGACAACACTGGGTAATGTGTATAAAAAACTGCCATCCGCGCGAATGAGAATGGGATCAGAAACCGATTCCATATCGATTGAAACAGGCCCCCTTATCAAGTCGGTCCATTCCACACGGGCTGGTGTGGTTAGCCGAAAACGCCAATGGGGTTTGCGCCCTTCTGCCTTAAAGGCGGTAATCTGTTCGTTTGTTAAGGATAATCCTGCGCGGTCATAGACGGGCGGCATCCCGCGCCCCATTTGGATTTTCCGTTTCATATCCAGTTCTTCTGTGGTTTCAAAACAGGGATAAAGCAGGCCCTTAGCCTTCAGATCAGCGACCACTGCATTATAGCGATCAAAGCGATCACTCTGGCGAAAGGTTTCATCCCAGTTCAGGCCTAACCATTTCAAGTCTTCATGGATTGCGTCTTCGTTTTCTTTGGTTGAACGGTCGCGGTCTGTGTCATCAATACGCAGAATAAACACACCTTCCTGCTGCTTAGCAAAAAGCCAGTTTACTAGGGCTGCCCGAATATTCCCTACATGCAAGCGACCCGTAGGACTTGGTGCAAAACGTACTTTTACTGACATACACTTATTCTTCCATTGTGTTTGACTTTGTCGACAAACTGTTATGACCGTGCGCTGCGAAATCCGTTTGTAATCGGATAGCGGCGATCACGGCCAAAATTCTTGCGCGTTAGCTTCACCCCAGGTGACGCTTGACGCCTTTTATATTCGGCGATGTACAATAAGTGTTCAATTCGCGCAACCTCTGTGGCATCATGACCGCGAGCGACAATCTCTTTAACAGACATTTCTTCATCGACTAAGCAGCGCAGCATATCATCCAAAACATCATATGGGGGCAAACTATCTTCATCTTTTTGATCGGCCCTTAGCTCCGCAGTGGGGGGTTTTGTAATAATATTTATGGGTATCACATCGCATTGTGGCCCGAGTGCACCTGCAGGCTTTTGGGTATTTCGCCAATGACTGATTCGAAATGCATCAGTTTTATAAAGGTCTTTGAGCGGATTATATCCCCCGCACATATCACCGTACAATGTTGCATATCCTACTGACATTTCCGATTTATTGCCTGTTGTTAGAACCATATAGCCAAATTTATTAGATAGCGACATCAGCACAAGTCCGCGCAGACGCGATTGAATATTTTCTTCTGTTGTATCTGCTGGTAAGCCTTTGAATGCCTGACCCAGCATAGCGTCGTATGCTTCAACACCAGCTTTAATAGGGATTGTTTTATAAGGAACCCCTAAAGCATCGGCGCACTCGGCAGCATCTTTGATACTGTCAGGCCCTGTATACCGCGAAGGCATCATTACACAGTGTACTTTTGATGCCCCCAAAGCATCAACTGCTATAGCAGCCGTTAAGGCGCTATCAATACCACCAGAAAGCCCAATTAAAACCCCAGGAAAACGGTTCTTATTCACGTAATCGCGTACGCCTAAAACCATAGCCTGATACAGGCATTCATCCCCCATGGGATTGTAAGACGCTTTAATACTATCAATCATAAAAGTATGCGTATTGAGGCAAAATGTTGCCGATTTTTCATCAGCCATCCACGCGTTCATTTGTAGGATCGTGGCCGATTGCCCATCAAGAATAAAACTTGCACCATCGAAAACAAGCTCGTCTTGGCCGCCAATTTGATTACAAAATACGAGCGGTAAGTGCGTTTCCTTGACACGGGCGTGTGCATGTTTCATGCGCTCTTGATATTTGTCGTGCTCGTATGGGCTACATGTAGGAACGATCAGTATATCAGCACCAGTGTCTTTCAAATGAGCTGCTACGGTCGGAAACCACATATCTTCGCAGATCATCAACCCTAGTTTTGCACCGCGAAATAATACAGGTGATGGAAAAGATCCCCGTTGAAACAAGCGTATTTCATCAAAAACACCATAATTTGGTAACTCATGCTTATAACAAATGGCTGCCACTGACCCATTATCAAGCAGGATTAAAGCATTATATAGTTTGCCATCCTCAGCCAGCCAAGGCGCCCCAACAAGTAAGCCAGGGTCTGACACATCGATGGTCAGCTCAGCTAAACCATTAATCGCTTGGGCAACTGTTTTTTGGAAATAAGGTTTCAGCACGAGGTCTTCGGGGGGATAGCCAACAACACTTAATTCAGGTGTTACAACGAGATCAGCGCAGTCCATACAAGCCCGTGCATACGCTTCTGCGATCAGTTCACAGTTTTCTTTGATAGCCCCGACCGTGGGGTTTAATTGTGCTAGATATATATTCAATTCTTTAGACATGGGGACTTTGTACAATTTTGCTTTACGTATGACAAGCGACAGTATGACGAATCAAAAAAGGGCGACACCAGCCACCCTTTTATTATCACGTATAGTCCTTTTTATGCGGCGGCAAATGAAGCAATATTTTCACGCTCTGACTTTAAAGATTCAGCAAGCTGGAAAGCCAGTTCAATAGCTTGACTGG
>JABABO010000192.1 GCA_014238195.1 Kordiimonadaceae bacterium
ACATGACAGCATTAAAAGAAATTTATTCATTCTAACCAACGTCCTTCTGATTATTCCCTAGGTACCTTGTATAGCCAAAGGCGGTGAATATTGATCACCTTATTTGGCTATAAGTATTTGTATCGGTTCGACTTATCAATAAATAATAATCTTATTATTTATTGGTCTCGCTATAGTATATCGGCCTGCTCCTAAGATACAACAGTTCATCGGGCTTTGTAGTTGGCCTTTACGGGCTTTGATGATAAGAAGACCGCTTTAGAAATGCTATAAAGTGAATTACACATGGTCAAAATCGGTGAAATAAACACGCTTGCTGTGGTTAAACAGTTAGATTTCGGCCTATACCTAGACGGCGGCGACGACGGTGAAATATTGCTGCCCAATCGTTATATCCCTGAAATATGGGAAATCGGCAGCTATTTGGATGTTTTTATCTATCTTGATTCCGATGACAAACTCATCGCGACAACAGAAACACCCCTAGCAACTATTGGAACTGTAGCGCATCTGGAGGTTACTGGCAGCAGCGAGTTTGGGGCTTTTATGGATTGGGGATTGATGAAAGACCTGATGGTCCCTTTCAAAGAACAACGTATCCCAATGCTGGAAGGAAAAAGCTATTCGGTATTTTTGTACCTGGATCGCTCTCGCCGTATCGCGGCCAGCAGCAAGCTTAGTAATCATTTGAGCGAAAATGGAAAAAATGCCTTTAAGATCGGCCAGCAGGTCATCCTGCATATCGCCAGCCGCAGTGATCTTGGATATAAAGCTGTGATTAACAACACACACCTAGGTCTTTTACATAACCGTGAAGCTTACGGTGATGTTATGATTGGTTCATCGCTTACAGGCTATGTTCAAGATGTTCGCGCTGACGGGCGCATCAACTTAATGCTACGGCGACCTAGTGCCAGCGACCGCAGCGACCTAGCTGAGCGCATTCTCGAGGGTCTTACAAACACAGGCGGCGTTTCCACACTCACCGATAAAAGCCCACCAGAAAAAATACACGCTGAATTTCAAGTCAGCAAAGCCCATTATAAACGCACGCTTGGCTTGCTTTATAAGCAAAAGAAAATCAAATTCGACGGTGGCAAGATACGCCTGATAAAAAATTAAGCCTTAGTTCAGATTTATTGATGGGTGTCCTAAATGCATCGCTTTTATCTGACAGTTCCGCTTCCTTATTGTGCCGCCATCTGAGCAGTGTCCGTAAACGAAACACTGGGTGCATAATGATGTGATTTCAAATAGATCGACACTTTTGTGCCATCCGCTAACAATTCAGCGCGTACGGGTAATATGGCCCCAATTTCTGAAAAGTCCTTCATCCAAATATACAGGCCTTCTTTTACAGGTTCTTCTGGCTTTTTACCCTTCTTAGCATTGCGGGCTTTCTTGCGTTCCCGTTTTTCTCTGGCCTTTGCCTCGCGCTTTTCGCGCTTCTTGCGTGCTTCCTCGGTTTCTATAAAAAATCCTGCGATTTGTTCTACGTTAAGCTCACATCTACGTGCTGTGCCAGAATAAGGGCTGCGTTTGCTTTTCAAAAGCTCGGAAGGCGCATCACAAATTAGCTGAATATCGTGTACAGTCTCGCCGTCATAGGCGCGAAATTTTAAAGAATCATCTTTTGCGACAACCATATTCGGCTTGGTGATCAAGGCTATTAGCACCGAAAAAGGATCAGGCCCTAGGCGCAAATCCTCTGGTACTGGGGCATTTGAGCCATCCTCTTGCCATTTTTCTGGCCAGTCTTTTTCAATGTGTATCATGTGTCCGTCAGGTCCAAAACGTACCATACGGTCATAGGTTTCCCCGTCCCATTTTCCATAGGAGCGAAAAGAGGTCGCAACAGGATCACCCGATGTATCTAAGGCGCCCTTGGCCACGACCATGCCTTTGCCACCAAAAAATAGCCTCGCAAGGCCCCGCGCCCTTGAGGTCATATCTAACTTATACTGAGCACCAGTTTGCCATTCAGCATTAATTTCACTCGTAGCAATGCGAAAACCTTTCCAATGAATATCGTACTCTGTGGAAAGCTGTTGCTTGGCTGAAACGGGAAAGGATACGCACCCCCATAACGTTAAAATCGTGATTATAAATCTGGAAGTATTGATCATATGCATCCTTGACATTCGCCCATGCTTACAACCACTGTAGAAACTATAAGGGAGAATTTGAAGTATGTTTAAAGTTTATTTTGAAGATTTCACAGTTGGTGTTACCGAAACATATGGCAATTATCAAGTGTCTCGCGCAGAAATCCTTGAATTTGCTGAAAAATATGACCCCCAACCCTTTCATCTAAACGACGAAGCAGCGGCCCAGTCGGTATTTGGCAAATTATGCGCCAGCGGCTGGCATACCTGTGCCATGACCATGCGGATGATGGTGAACCACATGGCGGCCCAAGGATTCGCAAGCAGTGGGTCTCCTGGGATAGATAAAATTCGATGGAAGCGTCCCGTATTTCCTCACGACATCTTGCATGTGCAAGCCACAGTCATAGAAAAATCGGATATGCCTAACAAAAAACACTTAGGTCTTGTAAAAGCATCCTATGAAGTTTTTAATCAAGATAATAGTTTAGTGATGTCTTTCATCGCCCCTGCCATGTTTTTAAAGCGACCCGTGAACGAGAGTTAGTTCTATTCAGTACTTAAATCAGCTTGTGGACGCACCAATGGGCGTAGCCGTGTCATATAACTTTCAGTGATGCCTTTAAATGTACCAATGATCATGGTAACAGTCAGGTCCTCAATTTCTTGTCGGCATGCACCACTATTGTGTAGATAGTTTCCAGCAGCCTCTGGCAAACCGAAGGAGATATCGGTTGCCGCGCGGGCAACATCTAGCGGAATATCGAAGTTAAGGTGCACAATATCGGCAATATAGTGCACGGCAACGTCGCGGCTATAATATGTAGGACCACTGATGCCATCGGTTACACTCGGTTCCGACTGCAAACGTTGTAATAATAAGCCCCGCTCGTCAATATATTGCAGATAAACCCGAGTGGTATGGCGCACCAGATTTTCAAATGTTTGAGCTTTTTCAGCTTCTACACCTTGCAAATAGCGCAACCGCTTCAACTCGCGAGCAAATAATTCTTTTAACAGCTCCGTGACATTGGGGAAATAAGCATAAATCAATGATTTACTAACGCCAACTTCTTTACTGATACGGTCCATTGTCAAAACAGCAACCCCTTCACTGGCAACAATCGTTGCCGCATGATCCAATATGCTTTGACGTCTGTCTTCGGGTTTTAAGCGCCTGCGCTTGGGTTTAACTGGTTTTTCTTCAATGTTCATTACCAAGTCACTCATAGTGTATGCTTTATATTGTACTGCCAACAGATAAATAGTGATATGTCACGTGCCGCTAAAAAAGGCAATCCAAACATGTTGATTTAATCAGCTGCATTCAGGGTATCCTGTCTTTTCCAAAAATCTATCATAAGCGGGATGATCTCGTCGCCCACGTCGCGGATCAAGGCATGACCTGCTTTATAGCTGTGTTCTGTATAATCATCGGGCATAAGGGACCGCGCCAATTCGACGGCACTTTCAGCTACCACACCATCGGATGTTCCCCACATAAACAGCGTTGGTACTGTCACTTTCATATCTTTTTGGGCCTTCACAAGCACACCGTTTGGATCCAGTGCGCGGTACCAGTTCAAAATGCTGGTGGTCGCATAGGGTTCAGCGAAAGCTTTTAGATATTCATTGAGATCAGCCTTGGGGATACTCGCCAGCATTTTACGCAAATAAGCCTGATCCTTAACCCCCATGAAAAATTCAGGGATAAAGGGTTTACGCAGTCGTTCAATATAGCTGCTGCGGATCATTTGATCTGGGTCTGTGACAACCGCATGCATAAAAACCGCATAATGAGGGATTGCATGTGCTGTCCAGCTTTTGATACGTTCAGGATAGTTAAGAACAGAGTACCAGCCAACGACTGCACCCCAATCATGGCCTGTTAAGTGAAATTTATTAAAACCAACAGCATCAGCCACATCAAACACATCGCTTGCCAGAGTATTGATTTTATAAGCATCAACACCAAACGGACGCGCCCCTGGGCTGTAACCCCTTTGGTCAAAGGCCACAACGCGGTAACCAGCTTCCGCAGCTGGTTTTAACAGGGCTTGCCAAATCACGGATGTACTGGGAAATCCATGCAGTAGTATAAGGCCTGGGCCATCATTATCCATACCAGCCAAACGGGCTCGGTATTCATATTTGTCCGTTTGAATGCGATAAAGTCCGTCGGGCTGCGCACCCTTAGGGGCAAGCGTGTCATAAAAAGGTAAGGCCGCAGTTTCTTGCTGGTGACTATAATCCCAATCCAGAAAGCTAACATAATAAGCCACAGGTGTGAGCAAAGCAAAAAACAATAAGAAACCAAGACCAACGATAATACGTATCCAGTGATTTTTAAAAAAACCTTTAAACTTTGCTTTACCTGTAAGCCTTGCTTTATTGGCCATTGCTTTACTCCCCTATTGTTCAGGGCCTATCATGGCCTTTATTGACCATAATTTCAATAGTGAGATTTCTATTACCTAGCCTGGCCAAATCCACCGCCTGTAGGGGTGATAATTTCAACGCTATCGCCGGTGTGCACATCGGCTTGACCACAGCCGCTTAGGTCTTCACGTTCACCAGTTTTACGGATAATAGTATTTTTACCAATTTCACCCTTGCCACCACCATTGGTGCCATAAAGCGGGACGCGCCGATGCCCAGACAAGATGGCGCATTCCATGTCTTCCAAAAATCTAATGCGCCGTATCACACCGTCACCAGCGCACCATCGTCCTTTACCACCAGAGCCACGGCGAATGGAAAATTCATCAAGCATAACGGGGTAACGATGTTCTAGAATTTCTGGATCAGTCATACGCGTATTGGTCATGTGGGTGTGCACCGCCGCGGTGCCATTAAACCCATTGCCTGCTGCACTACCAGAACAAATGGTTTCATAATATTGGTAACGCTCATTGCCAAATGTAAGATTATTCATAGTGCCTTGACTGCTTCCAAGTGCCCCCAAAGCTTTAAACAGGGCGTTGGTTACAGCTTGACTGGTTTCTGTGTTTCCTGCAACCACAGCTGCGGGGTGTTCGGGGTTTAACATTGACCCTTGCGGCACGATTAAAGTGATCGGTTCCATACAGCCAGCGTTTAAGGGAATGTCGTCATCCACCAAACAGCGAAACACATACAATACAGCTGCACGGCAAATGGTGCTGGGGGCATTAAAATTATTTGAAAGCTGAGCGCTTGTTCCTGTAAAATCAACGGTTGCTTGCTGATTTTTATGGTCAATGTCAATGCGCACCTGAATGACAGCACCAAAATCCATTTCATATTTGCATGATCCACTCGTGAGTTTGGATATAGCCTTTTCCACGCAGCGCTTTGCCGTGTCACGGATAAAGTCCATATAAACAAAAACCGTGGTATCGCCGTATTGATTGATCAGTTTTAACAGTTCCTTGGCACCTGCCGTGTTCGCAGCGGCTTGGGCCATCAAATCGGCGATATTTTGATCAATATTACGGGCGGGGTAAGGGTCTGCCCCAAACATTCGGCGCATTTGATCCATTTGGAATGTCCCACGATCAATCATTTTTACACAGTCCAGCATAATGCCTTCCTGAATTATTGATGTTCCAAGGGGCGACATGGACCCTGGCGCAATCCCACCAACGTCTTCATGGTGGGCGCGGCTTGCCGTGTAAAAGTAAATCTTGGTATTCAGTTCGTTATACACAGGGGTTATCACCGTAATGTCAGGCAAGTGCGACCCACCATTATAAGGATTATTGTGAACAAATACGTCACCAGGATTGATGATTTGACCGCTATTGATCAGGACCTTAATGGTCGAATCCATTGATCCCAAATGCACAGGGACATGAGGGGCGTTGGCAACCAGATTGCCATGAGTATCAAAAATCGCGCACGAAAAATCTAAGCGCTCTTTGACATTCACTGACTGCGATGTATTGCGTAAAACCAGACCCATTTGCTCGGCGATTGACATAAACAGATTATTGAAAATTTCTAACCTAACGGGATCATACGCTGCCGCATTATTAGAATTTTGATGGCTGACGACTAAGTCCTTCACAGTGTTTTTTTGTAGCAATATATGGCCGAAAGCGTTCACGGATGCACTCCATTCTGGTTCAATAACGATTGTACCAGTGGGTTCTGTAATAATCGCTGGGCCAGATACTTTGTGCCCAGGCATCAGGCTTTGAACAGCATATACAGGGGCTGTATGCCATACGGCTTTGCAATAAATTTGTGTGGTTTTTTGCGCGAGCGGAGCCCCGCCTGTTTTGGGCCTAAGTTTGGCTTCGGGTGCACGATCAGTTTGGCTAAAAGTTTCAACGATCAAGGCTTCAACCGTAATATTTTTTTCTGGTGCTATAAAACCAAATTGCTGTTTGTGTTGCTCTTCAAAGGCTTGATGCATGGCTTGCGCTGTTGTCAGTAAGACTTTAATCGTTGTATCAGTCGATTGGTAACGCAGAAGAACATAAGATTGGGACATTAGATCACTGCCCGCAACCCCCTCAGCAATTAGGTCTTGCTGATTCAAGTCCTTTAAATCAAAAGCATAAGCCTGCATGTCAAGCACGCAGCTGTCGTCGAGTGTTTTTTCGATCACTTTCTGGCGCTCTCGCCGTATCGCGGCAAGCCCCATGCCATAAGCGGATAAAACCCCTGAAAATGGGTGCAGAAAGATGGTTTCAATGCCTAAGCGGTCGGCGACCAAGCAGACATGTTGCCCTCCCGCACCGCCAAAACAGTTTAAAACATACTCTTTAACATCATAGCCCCGCGCTATGGTGATTTTCTTGATCGCTTGCGCCATATGTTCAATGGCTATCTCCAAAAATCCTTCTGCTACATCTTCTGGGCATTTATTGGTCTTAAACTCGGCTGCGATAGTTTTAAAAGCTTCTAAACTAGCGTCTTTATCAATGGCTTGGTCTTGGTTCGGACCAAAGATTTTTGGAAAAGCATCTGGCAATATTTTACCAAGGCAAACGTTAATGTCTGTCACCGTTAGATCGCCGCCACGACGGTAACAAACAGGGCCAGGGTTAGCACCTGCTGATTGTGGCCCAACACGGAAGCGGTCATCCTTACAGCGTAACAGGGAACCACCTCCTGCGGCGACTGTATGGATATCCAGCATGGGTACGCGCATACGCACGCCTGCAACTTCGGTCTCATAGGCTTTTTCAAAATCACCCATATAATGAAAAACATCGGTCGAGGTCCCACCCATATCAAAGCCGATAACTTTATCAAAGCCAGCAAGCTTCGCCGTATGCACGGCCCCAACCACACCCCCTGCTGGGCCAGATAAAATAGCATCTTTACCACGAAAAACACGGGAATCCGTTAGCCCGCCCGATGATTGCATAAACAATAATTTTCCCGCTGCACCTGTGGGATTGACGGCGCTGCCAACCCGTTCCACATAGCGCTGTAAAATTGGGGTCAGGTAAGCGTCAACAATAGTGGTTTCGCCGCGTGGTACAATTTTACTAAGCGGGCTAACACTGTGGCTGCTCGATATTTGAGTAAACCCAATGCGGGCAGCAAGTTCGGCTAAAGTTTGCTCGTGCGCTGGATATTTATAGGCATGCATCAAAACAATGGCAACAGACCGCAAACCCGTATCATAAGCAGCTTGAAAAGCCCGTTCTGCTTGGGCGATGTCAAGGGGGATGACCACACCGCCTTTGCTGTCCATGCGCTCAAAGATTTCAACAACATGGTCATAAAGCAAACTTGGTTTCTGTATATCAAGTGCAAATGTGTCTGGCCGTGCTTGATGCCCAATTTCAATGGCGTCCCCTAGCCCTTTGGTTATAGCAAGCAAAACAGGCTGCCCTTTACGCTCCAATAATGCATTGGTGGCAACCGTGGTGCCCATTTTCACCGATTGGATCGCATCTGTCGGAATAGGTTGATCGACGTCCAAGCTTAAAAACTCACGAATGCCTTGCAAGGCCGCATCTTCGTAAGCTTCTGGGTTTTCTGACAGCAGCTTTTTTGTGCTTAAAAAGCCATCAGGCTGCTTGGCAACAATGTCTGTAAAGGTCCCGCCTCGGTCAATCCAAAACTGCCATTTAGCGTCCATTTTAATTTTTATCCTTTGACCAAAACCCGCAGAAAACTGCTATTTTAATTTTTTTACATATTTTTTACACGCAATATTGTTTCAAAGAAAATCAATAGACTAGATGCGCGTTTTTGACAAACCATTGACACGTGGTAGCAAACTTTTGCTCAATTGAATAGTAATGCTATAATAAATTACTTTGGTAAGTGTTGATAGATTTTTACACGTAAATAAAAGTGACGCGTTGTGAGTTAATCAAAGTCAGTCCATAAAATATCAAGTGGTTCTAATGCTGCTAGATATTCTTCAAGGGTGATAAGGCCGATACAGGGCATTGCACCTGTATGATTGAGGTCACCTTTAGCCAATTTAGATGCGAGTAAGATTGCTGGCATACAGGGAATAAAGGGGCCATCTCCTGAACGTGCGGTTAACTCGAATGTAATATGTTTGTCTTTCTTGTTATTGTCATTTCCTGACATCTTCATATAAAAGGCACTCGTGTCACTTCCAAATCGATCAAATAGAAACGACATTTTTAGGAGAAAAGGTGCAATCTTATTTAATGGCGGTAACAATCCAATTCTTTTAAGCCATGTAAGCCCCCAAAGGCCAATATGCATGAATGAAATCTCCAGCCCAGCATAGAACCTTTGTGTTTTTAAGTCTGGATAGCGCAAGGGGAATAATGCCAAATCAGGAATGTCACAATTGCCAAGAAAGCGATTACTTAATTCACGAAAATCATGAATGTGGATGTTTTGCCAGCCGTAAACTTGCTGTTGTTTACCATCAATTAGTGTGTCGAAAGGGACGCCAGCATAAGACAATACCGCTTCAGCAGTTGCAAGGCCACGATTTGTTTTTTGGGCAGTTGTGATTGCATATTCGACTTCATTAAGCTCATTAAATTGGTCTATATAGTGATCCAAGAGACATGAAGACAAGCAAGGTACTGAACTTGCACCACTTACGACCAGAACACCTCTGTCTTTCGCAAATGTATTGAGCTTTGAAATGCTGCTTACAAATTCTCTGCCATCGGCAAGGTCGATATAGTGGCAACCATAATTAATGCAGGCTTTTACTACAAAGGCGTCTTGATTTTGAAATGGACCAGAGGTGTGGATCACAATGTCAGGCTTAATATCTTCAAATGCCTCTTTCAAGTCATGTGATATGTGCATGCTAAAGGGAATTGGTGAATTTGATACGCTGATTAAAGGTGCTGCCAAGTTCGGTGCCGCTAAAAAATAAGTTCAAAGCACGCCATGATACGTGTGGGCCAACCCGTTCAGCATTGATTTGTTGAGCGGGTTTTCTTTAGTGGACTATTTTAGCCAGGTTTTTAATTCCTCTATCCAGTTTGGCACAGAATGTTCATCACTAATGGTGTTTATATATTTTTCCGCAAAGAGGTATTTGTTATTATCTTTATTGAAGAACTCTTTAAGATTAAGCTTGTCTTTAGGTAAGCATTCGAGTTGGTGTGATAAACTTGAATTTTCTAATGCAGTAATTGTTTCAAGAAAATTTAATTCTTCGGGGTAGCTTTCTTTAAAAGATAAGAGTATATCAAAGAATAATTTTCCATTTAACCCATCTTCAATTTCTGTTGCTGGCGATACGTGATTTGAACCCATTTGAACTAATTTGATTTCGGCTTCATTTTCAGTTTTGAGAAGCCTTCTACACTTTAAAAAATCATGTTCCTTTGCTGTGTAACTAACTAGTTGAGCATCAGTGTCGGATAATAAAATAATATTGCCTTTGATTTCTTTTTTGAAGTCTTCATAAGACGTTGAAATGTGGTTGTAAAAGCGCTTAATTTCACCAGCACCACCTACAGGAACAATTCTCAATTTTTTATTATCTATGAATTCTTTTAGGTAGTAATTTAGATAAATTTTCTCTGATGTACCTTCGCAGATTATCCAGTTATATGGGTCATCTCTCATTATACTTGTGATAACCGATTGCACAAAATCATTGATGCTTTTTAGCCTCACGTCATGTGGTAGTTTACCTGCACTATCTGATGTTAATTGTTTGACTTGCTCTCTGTAACGATCAAGATTGATTAAATCTAAGTTTCGATTGCCCTTTGGATCCTTGCTTAGCATCGTGGTGCTTCCGGTATCCATTGTTGGCAAGAAGCCATACCAATGAGAGGAGAATAAGACTTGCATACAGTCTCTACTCATTTGGTAAAGTGAATCAAACTGGTCGAAACAGGCAGACATATGTAGTGAGGATTCTGGTTCATCTACAGCAATGATTAGGTTTTCGCCACTTTCACGATGATTGCTTAAAAAGCCATGAGCTACATCTAAAATAGCTTTTTGCTTTTCACCAGAACTTAAGGAGTTGATCTCTAGCCAATTCTGATCGGGTTGTAATTTGTTAAGTTTTCTAGGGCTGAAAAATGCTTGAATAATTAATTTGTGGATGTCTAATTTTCTTAGGTTTTGTTGACGCTGAGTTGGTGTTCTGTATTCATAAACCTTGAGCTCTTTTCCAAGTGTTTCTATAAACTCTGTAAGGCCTTTATTTATTTTTTTCACTTCCGTAGGTGTTACAATTTTATCCAAAATTTCAACTAAGGTTTCTCCCATTAAAACTTGAATTTCTGCTGTTTCAAGTTGTGTGAAAATATCTGGATCAATTTCTCTTGGGATGAAAATATAATCAATAGTTGACTTGATGGTTTTTTGTAACTGTGAAAAACATTTTAAATCTATTGTTTCTTCGCCATCATCATCTTTAGGGGTTTTGGTAATTATTTTATTGAAAATGGCTGCAGAAAAGTTGCCCTTGAGATCAATGCCTAAAGGTAAAATATAAAAATCTTGAATATTAATGTTGTTAATTAGTGATTCTAGGCGGGTAACCAATGGATCATCTTTGGCCGTAGCATCTTTCATGTATCCCAAAACTATGGTGTTTAATAGTTCTGCCTGATTTTTACAGTCTTCAGGAATTTTGCCTTTCTCAAGTATGAATATCGGGACAATATAAGGTGGAGTTTGTGTCGTGCCGCTTTTCTTGGTAACCGTGTTTAGGTTCCAATCTTTATCATTAAAATAACAATCTAGTGCTTCTAGAACTGAACTTTTCCCGATACCATTATCCCCAACTAATCCACAGAATTTATCTTCATCTGTCAAAGGAATATAGGTAATATGATTGTATGTTTTAAAACGCCTTAAGTATATGCCGATAATCAAATTATTTACCTCTCTTAACTATGATTGACACTAAGCCTTATAGTTGTGTTTCGTCAACACTATTGGTCCTCGGGATGTTTTTTGTTCGGTTGATCTTCTAATCGAATATTTTCAACTTTTTTTTGACGGAAGGGAGTGACAATTTACATTGTGACCTAGGCCCCAAAGTTCCTCCATTCATGCGTAGAGTCCTTTCGTTGATTTATGGCTAAAGATTTGATCTTTTGCAATCATTATATGGGCATGTCCATATAATGATTTTTCGTTTTTATTTTTTAGGGCCTGCACTGGGCTGAGGCCGTCCAAGCTGGAATGGGACCTGATATGGTTATAATCATGCCGCCAATTCGCCAAGGCTTGGCGAACATGCGGCAGGCAGGTAAACAACGTTTCATTGAGGCACTCATCCCGCAGTTTGCCATTAAAGCTTTCTACAAATCCATTCTGCATCGGCTTGCCTAGGGCAATATATAGCGAGACCAATGAATAATGATCTTATTATTCGCTCAGCCCTTGGAAATAAGTCGAGCCATAACAAATACTTATAGCCAAATAAGGTGATCAACATTCACTTCATTTGGCTATACTATATCATTCCTGAAAGATCAAAAGACTTATACGGGGTACATTATGAATGTCCATCCTGAAATTCTCGTTAGTTTGCCCATCCTATGTTGAGCTGTTATAAATGGTATTTACATTGACCACCTTTATCAAAATATGTGGGGAAAACTTATGCCAGATACGTCACTTAACGCTGAGACCAGCACCGCCGCTAACACAGCCACAGATAAACTAAAAAGCCATTTTCGGGCCTGTCATTTATGCGAAGCCATCTGCGGCATAGAGATTAAAACAAAAGGTGACAAAATAATTTCAATTCGCGGCGATAAAGCAGACCCATTCAGCCGTGGTCATATTTGCCCAAAAGCCACAGCGCTTCAGGACCTGCATGAAGACCCAAACCGCTTGAAGTTCCCTATAAAGCGCGTTGGGGACACATGGCAGCAAATCAGCTGGGCAGAGGCCTACGCCTTTACCGCAGAAAAATTGGTGGGTATTCAAGATCACTATGGCAAAGATTCCATCGCTTTTTTTGCTGGCAATCCAGGTGTGCATAATTATGGCACCATGACCCACGGCAAGCAGCTACGAAAAGCGCTGGGGACCAAAATGCATTTTTCAGCGACATCGCTTGATCAGCTCCCCCACATGTTGGTGGCGCTAGAAATGTACGGTCATCAATATATGGTGCCTGTACCAGATATTGATCATACCAATTATATGATGATCATTGGCGGTAATCCATTGGCCTCTAATGGCAGTATGATGACTGTGCCGGACGTAAAAAAACGTTTAAAAGCGATACAAGAGCGGGGTGGCCAATTTGTGGTCATTGATCCGCGACGCACTGAAACCGCGGCCATTGCCAACACGCATCATTTTATTAAGCCTAGCAGCGATGCTTTTTTATTAATGGCTATGATCCATACTTTGTTTGACGAAAACCTTGTAAAGACAGGCCATATCAGTGAAATGCTTGTGGGGCTTGATGACGTTAAGCGCGCTGCTGAACCTTTCACCCCAGACATGGCTGCCCAGCAAACAGGCATTGACGCTGATACAATCCGTGCGTTTGCGCGTGATTTGGCTATGACTGATGGGGCCGTGTGTTATGGCCGTATGGGGGTTTCAACCCAGTCCTATGGCACGCTATGCCAATGGGCAATTCAAATATTGAACATTCTTGCAGGTAATTTTGATGTGCAAGGGGGTGCGATGGTGTCAACACCTGCTTTTGCCAATGTAACCAGTAGCACAAGCGGCGCAGGTTATTTCGCGACTTGGCACAGCCGTGTCAGTGGTCTACCCGTGTTTAGCGGCGAATTGCCGACCGCAGCGTTTGCAGAAGAAATTTTAACCCCTGGCGATGGCCAAGTGAAAGGGCTTGTGACAATTGCTGGCAATCCAGCGCTTTCAGCCCCCAACAGTGGTCAAATCGACAAAGCATTAGCAAACCTTGACTTCATGGTATCGATCGATGTGTATATTAACGAGACAACTGCCCACGCTGATATAATCCTGCCGCCAACAGGACCACTGGAACATGACCATTATGATATATCCTTTAACCGCTTAGCCGTGCGCAACACGGCTCGCTATAATGAACCTGTGTTTGATAAACCTGATGGCACCCGCCATGACTGGGAAATCATGAACGCACTTTCAGAAGCAGTTGCCGAGCTCAAAGGAGTTGCTTATAAACCCCTTGCTCCGCCCTCTGAATTATTGGATATGGGATTACAACACGGCCCCTACGGCAAAGCATTAGGGGCTAAGCTCGCCTTAGACCTTGCTGAATTAAAAAAGTATCCACACGGTCTTGACCTTGGCCCATTGAAACCGAGCTTTCCAGACCGCCTTGGTGGTGTTCATAGCCAGATTATACTGAATATTGACTTTTTAATGAATGATATTAAGCGCTTACAAACAGAAGACTTACGCTTAGAAGACGATGAGTTTATCTTGATCGGTCGCCGCCATGTACGCAGCAATAATAGTTGGATGCACAACAGCCCGCGTTTGGTCAAGGGGCCACCCCGCTGGCATTTGCATATGCATCCTGACGACATCAAAAATTGTAGCCTAAAGGATCAAGGCCCAGTAACAATAAAGTCACGCGTTGGGCAAGTCGAAACGACAGTATCGGCTTGTAACGACTTGATGCTAGGCGTCGTCAGCTTGCCACACGGCTGGGGACACCGTAAAAAAGGTGTAAAATTGGATGTTGCCGCCACGCAAGACGGTGTTAATTGTAATATACTCACCGATGACAAAGCCTATGATCCTATCAGCGGCAATGCGGCCTTAAACGGTATTCGCGTCAAAGTCAGTTAAGCCATTTTGATACGATTCGATGACTTCACGAGCATAGTAACGTATAAATTCATAGTTCACACAAGCTTATATCTAATATTTCGGTGGCTAATATGTTAAAAATGACAAGTGTCACCTAAATTTTGTAATGATGTTGAATATTTAGTTGATTATTTGCGAGTGAGAGTTAACGTAACGACCAGTGGAATTAATTCTTAAAGTAAGGGGAGGCTGAAAAAATGACCAGCGCACTCGCAGAAGAAGCGACAATCAAAACACTTTCTGTTATGACCAAAGCGGATAGTAATATTCAACAGGTAGAAGTCGAAACAGTCCAAGCAATTGTGAAAGAAGAGCTTGGCAAGGATGTCGAATCAAAAGATGTGCGTGTTGCCGCGCACGATGAAATGTTGGAAAATCGTTCTATAGCTGATTATTTGAAAAAAATCAGTGGTAAGCTTTCACCTGATGAGAAAAAGCTCATTATGCGCTCGCTCGTTAAAGTGATTCATGCTGACGACCGCACGAGTACAGCGGAAGCAAAAATGTTTAATAGTGTTGCAGACGCGCTTAAAATGACTGCCGCTGATCTTGTAAGTTTATAAATTATGCTTGGATGACCAAATAGCCTGTGATCTAAATTTTTATCATAGCAGCATTGAGTTATTTTGGTGATTTATAGATTTAGGTTTTATATCTATCACTAAAAAGAAAGCCTGTTAAGTTTTGACTTAACAGGCTTAATTGGTTGCGGGAGGTGGATTTGAACCACCGACCTTCAGGTTATGAGCCTGATTGATAGATGGTTAATCTATTGAAATATATAGATAATAAAATTAACGAAAAAATTTTGTGGGCAATTTTGTGTGAGTCATGAGATTCGAAAAACTCATTTTAAAGCCAGTCAGCGGCAATTTGAGGGTTTTAGGAACTTTTCGTGCAAACATGTTGAGCCATCCATCCATACCGAAAATCAACTTCAAGCACAGCATCAAACCTCAGTTTTCATAGCAGCCTATGCAAAATAGGGGCTATGCTTCTATCTCAATGTTTTGCCTAAAACTGATTATGTTCAATAACGCATCATTGGAAGGCAGGTCCATGTGCCCATATTGCCAACGATAATCGCTCTCCCAAACTGATGGGAGTGACTCTGTGAAGAGCAAAACTTGGGAAAGCGATCAATGTTCCGATGTTTTTATCCATTGAATGAGCCGTGCCGTCATAATTGATCTCCAGATCACCTCCCAAATAGTCTTTACTATTGCTTAACTGAATTATCATTGTCAGTTTTCTGGATTTAGCCAAACCTGAACGCCCAATATCCATGTGCCAATCGTAGAAATCGCCTGATACTTCATTTTCGACGCATTGATATTTTAGAAGTTGGCAGCCTTCATCAAGGCCCGTAATCCTGAACAAGAAATGGTTATTGGTAATTTGTGAAACCTTTCTTGCTAGTCGCTTGGTTAACCAAGGGAATGTGCCATCCTCTAACCACAAGGCCTGAGCAGAGCGCACGGAGGGTTCCATTTCAGCACCCGACAGTTTAGCACCTTTCATACCTTGCGTAATCAAACACCCCCGAATAGCAAGGCACTCATCGACTGACAAAAAGCCAGATAGCACAAACGGTGACAATTGAATCATATTTATCCT
>JABABO010000213.1 GCA_014238195.1 Kordiimonadaceae bacterium
ATCATCAACAAATTCCACGTTGATTAAATCGTCTTTTTGGGATACATCATGGCTTCGCTGATCTTTGGTGGGAGCTGAGATTTTTACGTCTCGAGTGTACCCGCCTTTTATTGGCGCTTTATCTTCGACATTGAAATCTTCGCCCGCCTCAGCTATAGTATTACTTCGCTGATTTTTGGTGAGCCCTGAGATTATAGCTTCTCGGCCAACCTCGCTAGGAATCGGCGTTTTGTTTTCTGCATCATCAAAATTCAGATTATAATGTTTATTCCCGCGCGCATCTTCTTCAATTCGCACTACATGGCGCTCGCGTCCGCCGACCATTCAACAGAAAATCAAACAGTTTAATGACCCTCTGTGTGATACGCAGGGTTTCTTGGTGGAATATAAGGGCAGGCCAGTCGCCTCAATCCGTCAAACTTGGAACAAAGCCAAGAAAGCACTAGGCTGGCCGATGGTACGTGACTGGGACGCAAAAATGTTACGGCATACTCTATCCAAACATTTACGCGCGACAGGGGTGCCGTGGCCTGAACTGCAAGGCCAGCTTGGTCACAGCATTTCAGGACAAACGGAAACCTACGCAGAATATGAACCAGACTATCTTGGTCGCGTGCAAGCCGAAATTACCAACTATATCGACCGAATTTGGCAGGGCGAAACATAGCGTCACGCCCCGATTACGCCCCGATGATCGACCTTTTCCATCTAATGAGAATATCACTTGACAAGATACATTAAGTTGATTAATTAGTTACTAATGAGTGTTATAGCATAATTAATTATGAGTTTATGATGGTCAGAAAATTAAACATAAAGCGTTTTTTATCTGTAGATTATTTGGGAGTGTATGTTGCGGCTCTTGCAATTTTCTTATCGCAAATTCCGCCTTTATATGAATTGTGTCAAAAGGCAAAACCAAAAATATCTGTGAATAATATGTTAGCGTTGTCGCATTTTTTGGGGCGACCTGAATTGTACCTTCCTATTACGATAACTAATGATGGTTCTAAGACTTTCACTGTAGAAAAAGTCATTTGTGAATTAGAACATATAGATCATACAGAGAGTAAAACTACATGGACTATGCGCGCTGTTTCTTACTCTAATAAAGCCAGAAATCCACTAGACTCATCAAACAATTCCCTGCCTTTAGGACGTTTACGTCTTTTACCAAATCACTACTGGAGCGAGGTAATTGAATGCTCTGTTACACCAACCAACAAACAAATTCAAGAAGAACGGAAAATTCAAGGAAACATGTATTTATTTGCACAGACTTGGGATAAAAATAACGGTGGAGGGCATCGCGAGTTTAATCAGAAAGATTGGTCAACAGCTATTGATATTTTTAATGAAACATTCAATCTTGAAGCTGGAGAATATAAGTTTAATCTTACGGTTACAACCTCAGATAATATACCTATAAATTCTGAACCTTATTATTTCACACTTACTGCGGCAGATATAAAAACATTATCACAGCAGAAAGATGACTACAAATTTGGGTTTGGTGTATTATATCCAAGTTCCTCTATTTGGTCTGTCGTTAAGCCCCTATAGGGTATATGATTCAAGGCTATTTACAATAAATGTCTATCAGCATTAAGTTAGGTGTCTTTGTTACACAGCGCGGATGTTTTAAATAGCTATTGCCCTTCATCACTCGCCATTAAACGCAGTGTAATAAAGTGTATTAAATTTATTGACGACGGTTTTGACCTCTTGCCCTGTGACAAGACTGTAAAAATCATTCACCAGCTTGACACGCACTTTATCGCTGAGCTTTACCTCAACCAGCCGCGCTTCAAGCTCTGTTTGGGCTGCCTTAAAATCAACAGGTTTTCGTATGTCATTCAGATCATCAACAAATTCCACGTTGATTAAATCGTCTTTTTGGGATACATCATGGCTTCGCCGATTTTTGGTGAGCCCTGAGATTATAGCTTCTCGGCCAACCTCATCATCAATCGGCGTTTTATCTTCAATATTGACATCCTCGCCCGCCTCAGCTATAGTATTATCTCGCCGATTTTTGGTGGGAGCTGAGATTATAACTTCTTGTGTGTACCCGCCTTTGATCGGCGTTTTATCTTTAGTGTGATCAAAATTCAGATTATAATGTTTGTTTCCAAGCGCATCTTCTTCAATTCTCAGCACAACGTGGCGCTTATTTCCCCCGATCATTAAGCTGTTTGCCAGCAAATGATATTGCTGCACTTGTCTGTTGCTTTTGGCTTGAGTGGATTTTTGTACTGGCTCGCTACGCACAAACTCGGCGGTCTCGATAAGCTGCTTTAACGCCGTCACCGCATGGGCTTTCTCAACATCATATGTCGCCCTAGATACTTTGTTTCGCCCAAGGCGACAAACTCAATTTTACCAAGGGTGGGGTGGTTAACCGACGTGCCTTGAAACTGTTGCTGGTAATAGTGCCGCACAGGCTTATGGAGTTTCTTACCCTCAAGCCCTTGAAAGACGCTGGTATCCGCTTCAATCACAGGGGATGGCTTGGGTGGGGCTTTTTTCTGCAACTTGCTGCGGTCTTTATCATTGACACTGGGGTTGTTTGCTCTTAAGATAGGATTTAAGGCACTGGTTTCTTGACTTCTCGCGGAATTGGCCCGCGACTTACTCAAGTGGCTAGTGCTTTTTTCTTTTCGAGCACCGCCTATTTCCTCCCCGAAATCATCAATCACGCCAGTATCAACAACGCCAGTATCAACAACGCCA